>WTHV01000167.1 GCA_011525265.1 Alphaproteobacteria bacterium
GAATATTTATCTTGCAAAAATACGATAGCAAATAATACAATGTGCTAGACCTATATAACTTTAATGAAAGGAGCATTGCCATGAATCTGACGCAAATGAAACGTGTGTCTGTTCCGCTTCATGTTGAGGTTGCAGAATTACTTCGGCGCCAAATCCTATCAGGCGCAATAAAAGCTGGGGACAAATTACCAGCACTTAATGAATTAACGGAAAAATTTGGTGTTGCCCGCATGACCATTCGTCAAGCGATGGACGCGCTTGAAGATGAGGGACTGATCGAGCGCTATGCCGGTAAAGGCACATTTGCAAAAGAAATTGAGCTGCCTGCCCGCCAAAAATTAAATATGAAAGCTGAATTATCACAATTGCAAGCGATGGTCTCTCAGCTTGAGGTGATGGTTGTAAGAGATGATGAACAAGCCCAGATCGTTGACCTAGAGGGGCGCGCTTTTCGACAAATGCGGCGTATCCACGCACAATCTGGCGAGCCTTTTTGTCACGTTGATATCAAGCTTGAAAATCAACTCTACCTGAAAGCACCTAAACGGTTTGAAACTGAAATTGTTGTAACAGTCTTAAAAGATTTAGGTGTGCGTGTTGAGACCGCCCGACAAAATGTCACAATCGCCTATGCAGATGTTGAGATGGCCGAAATATTGAAAATGCCTGTCAATGCGCCGGTATTTAGTGTGCTTCGTGAATTTTTTAGTGATGAAGGACAGCTCATTTACTCAGCCACCCTCATCTATCCCGGTGATAAGTTGGAGCTTGAAGTTGAATTTGCCATCTAAATCAAACGACCCACGCCTCCGATGGGTTGACGCATTTATCAATGCCGACCCCCCCTCTAATCTCTTTGCAGAACACGCCATATGGCGTGATTATTTGGCTTTCTCGTGGGATTTGCAGAGCTTTGAGGGGCGTAGCGCCATTTTGCAAGCCCTGCCTCACCATAGGGGGGATGACCTCACCATCATAGAGGCACATACAGCGCATGAAATTATTTTTTCATTTCATGGCACACATGGTCGTATCAAAGCCCTCGCAGAAATTCATGATGGCCAATGTGTTAGATTATTCACCTCTCTTGAACAAATGAAGCCGCGCCCTTTACCAAAAACTGATGCACAGGAGGCTGATAAAGCTGGCGTTTTAATCATTGGTGCAGGGCAAAGCGGGCTTGCCCTTGCCGCCCAATTGCAGGCCTATGGTGTTCCCTGCCTTGTGGCAGAACAAAATCCCCGCATTGGAGATAATTGGCGCAATCGTTATGACTCGCTTATTTTGCATGACCCTGTTTGGGTGAATCACCTGCCCTTTAAAGCTTTTCCTGATGATTGGCCAACCTTCACCCCAAAAGATAAGATGGGCGATTGGCTCGAGGATTATGCCAAGGATTTGACCTTGAATGTGCAGTGTAACTGCACCATTACCGCCGCGCAATTTGATGAAGCTAACGCGCTTTGGCAGGTGCAGGCAGAACAAGATGGCAAAAGCATATCCTATTCTGTGCCTCATATCGTCTTTGCTGTTGGCACTTCAGGATTTGCGCATATCCCTCAGATAGAGGGAACAGCCTCTTTCAAAGGACAACAATCCCATTCTAGCACCTACCGCTCTGGCGCGTCTTTTGCAGGGCAATCAGTGGCCATCATTGGCGCAACAAACTCAGCTCATGATATTGCGGTTGATTTGGTCAAACATGGCGCAAAACCAACACTCATCCAGCGCAGCTCTACCCATGTAGTGCCTCATAAGGTCTATTTAGATAATATTCTAGCGCCCCTATATGGCCCAGAGCATAATCGCACATTGGCAGATGCGGATTTTCTGTCTGTCGCAACACCAATGCGGCATCTCGAAGAAAAAGGGCGTGCGATTTTCAAAAAAGCACAACAAGAATGGCACGGCTTTTATCAAAGCTTAACAAATACTGGGTTTGCGCTTGATTTTGCTGAAGATGGGAGTGGTATCATTGGAAAATATCGCCGCTCAGCCTCTGGCTATTACATTGATGTTGGCGGCGCGCAATATGTGATTGATGGCAAGATTTCTGTCATAACTGGTAAAGGCGTCAAAGACATCACACCCTCTGGCATAACATTAGATGACGACCATCATCTTGCCTGTGATGCGATTATCTATGCGACCGGCTTTGGCTCAATGGAAGAATGGGTTTCGCGTCTTATTAATAAGGACACGGCAGATAAAATTGGCAGATGTTGGGGTTATGGGTCTGGCTATCGTGGCGACCCTGGCCCATGGGAGGGCGAGCTGCGCAATATGTGGAAACCAACCCCGCAACAAGGCTTGTGGTTTATGGGAGGCAACCTTGCACAGGTGCGTATCTATTCACGCTATCTTGCCATGCAATTATCGCACAATTACCAAGAGGCACAGCAACAATGAGACAAAATCATAATCTAAGAGACTTAGAGCGCATTGCGACGAAATTGCGCCTTCACGTGGTCAATATGGTTGCCCCCTCAGGGCAAGGCTATGTGCAACAAGGGCTTGGCGCGGCAGATATTTTTACCTCTCTTTATTTTGCAGAAGCAAATATGAACCCTGACGACCCGAAATGGGCAGATAGAGATCGTATTTTCCTGACCACCGCCCATAATACAGCGATTTTTTACGCCACCCTTGGTGAGCGCGGCTTCTTTAACACAGACCGCTTATCCACATATGTTACAGACGGCTCTGAACTTGAAATCAACTCATCTGAGAGATTAGGCCCTTTTGTTGAAGCCACCTGCGGGTCTCTTGGTCAAGGTCTATCAGTGGCGATTGGATGTGCACTCGCGGCCAAACGTCAGGGACGCTCAAGCCGGTTTTACGTCATTATAGGAGATGGTGAAATGCAAGAAGGTCAGGTGTGGGAAGCCGCTATGCTGGCAGGAGCCAAAGGCCTCGATAATCTCTGCCTGATTGTTGATTATAATTTTGTCCAATCTGAAGGTGCAATGGATAAAGTTATGTCCCTAGAGCCACTCATGGATAAAATGGCCAGCTTTGGTTTTGCCTGTCAGGATGTTGATGGCAATGATATTGGCGCTTTGCTAAATGCCTATGAGAGCGCGCGTCAGACAAAGGGAAAACCCACCTTTATCAAGGCAAATACCGTTATGGGCAAAGGTGTCGCATCACTTGAAGGGCTGATGTTCCATCAATTGCGCTTCCCACCAGAAGTCGCCAATAGTGCAAGAGCAGAATTGGAGGCACAGCTATGAGTAAAACATTAACCCAGCTAGAAGCCGCTGATTTCATCAACCGTTCATTCAAGCCCCTGCCCCGATCTTATGGCGATGCGTTGGTAGAAGCTGCCTTAAAAGATGACCGTATTGTTGCCCTTTGTGCTGACCTTGTCCCCCCAACAGAAACAGATCGTTTCCGTGATGAATTACCAGACAGGTTCCTTAATACCGGCATTGCAGAAGCAAATATGATTGGCATGGCTGGCGGTATGGCACGGTCTGGCGAGATCCCCTTTTGTCACAGCTTTTGTGCCTTTACGACAAAGCGCGTGCTAGATC
>WTHV01000229.1 GCA_011525265.1 Alphaproteobacteria bacterium
TACTATCTTGTGGCCAGCTTTTATGGCGCAAGCTTGCAAGCGCCTCATAATCACAGGCAGAGATTTTTTTTATGATGATGGCACTTTGCGGTTTCATTCTATGGCCTGATTACGCATTATAAAGCGTGTTACAATGTGATGCGAAATTTAACAAGGCAATCATATCACCAAGTAGGTGGTTGTTAAAGGAGGCTCTTTCATGCGCTTTGTTCATACAATGATTAGAATTACCGATATTGAGGAATCTCTCGATTTTTGGGTGAATAAAATGGGTCTTGTTGAGACGCGCCGCTATGAGAATGAGGCAGGCAAATTTACGCTGATTTTCCTTGCCGCACCAGCTGATGAAGCTAACGCTCATGCGCATAATTCACCAGAATTGGAGCTGACCTATAATTGGGGGTCTGATGAGGTTTATGAGACAGGCAGATCATGGGGTCATCTGGCCTATCGCGTCACAGATATCTATGCCAAATGTCAAGAATTGATGGATAAGGGCGTGGTGATTAATCGCCCGCCACGCGATGGCCATATGGCCTTTGTGAAATCACCTGATCATGTGTCAATTGAATTAATTCAAGAAGGCGGCGCATTGCCCGTGCAAGAGCCATGGGCCTCAATGGAAAATAATGGCAGTTGGTAGAATAGTCTATGTCAGTTTATAAGGTCCACCAATTCACCTATAATGATGATAATTATGGGTTTTTGCTTATCGACACCCAAACAGGCCAGACAGCTGCCATTGATGCAGGGTGCGATAAAAGCTATTTAGATGCGTTGGCACATACAGGCTATCAGCTGACCCATATTTTCATTACGCATCATCACTGGGATCACACAGATGGGCTAGGCGCGCTTAAAGAGGCAACGAACGCCACCATCTATGCGCCCAAAAATACAAAACAAGCCATTGCCGCTATGGCAGATATCTTGGTGGAAGACGGGGATCGCATCTCATTTGGGGCGCATGACATACAAGTGATTGCCACACCCGGCCATACGCTTGATATGATGAATTTCTATCTCGCTGAAGCAGGGTTGTTATTTGGCGGTGACAGTTTATTTGTCCTTGGTTGTGGGCGCCTGTTTGAGGGTGATGGGCCGATGATGTGGGACTCGCTTTGTAAATTGCTTGCCCTGCCAGATGAGACACTTGTCTATTCTGCCCATGAATATGCCGCTAGTAATGCGGCATTTGCCGAGGTGATTGAGCCTGATAATGCCGCGTTGATGGCGCGCATTGCAGACATAAAAACCGCAAGAGAAAAAAATCTGCCAACTGTGCCATCAACCATTGGCCAAGAGCGTGAAACAAACCCATTTTGCCGCGCTGATAAGCCAGAACTGCAAGCCCATTTTGGCAGAGGAGAGCATAATAGCGCGGATATTTTCACAGAAATAAGACGCCGCAAGGATGTGTTCTAATCATGATAATCTATCAGCATAAGAGTGCCCATTTGCATCAGGTGCCAACAGGTCATCCAGAGAGACCAGAGCGCATGGCGGCTTTGCACGCGCTTTTAGATCAGGATTTTGCTGATATCACGCGCAAATCAGCGCCGCTTGTTGCGTATGAGGCTTTAACCGCTATGCATGATGAGGCCTATTTACAAGCCTTGTTCGAGGCGGTTCCGCAATCAGGTCTTGTCGGGATTGATGGTGATACCTATCTCTCGCCACAATCTCTTGAAGCGGCTCGACGCGGTGCGGGGGCGGCCTGTGCGGCTGTGGATGATGTGCTAACAAAGCAAAGTGATACGGCCTTTGTTGCGATGCGCCCGCCTGGTCATCATGCAGAGCCAGATAAGGCGATGGGATTTTGCTTTTTCTCAAATGCCGCAATCGCCGCACGGTACGCGCAAGAAAAATATGGCCTATCACAAGTCGCGGTGCTTGATTTTGACGTGCATCATGGCAATGGCACGCAAGCCTGTTTTGAAGGTAAGGCTGGTCTATATTACGCCTCTACTCATGAAATGCCGCTATTCCCCGGCACAGGGCAGGTGACGGACAACCCGCATATTCTCAATCAGCCGATGCGCGCTCATATGGATGGGACAGATATGCTCGCCGCGTGGCAACCGCTCATTCAACAGCTTGAGATGATTGGGCCAGAGCTGATTATCATATCGGCTGGATTTGATGCCCACCGCGCAGACCCTCTTGCCTCATTGACCCTTGAATCATCAGATTTTTATGAGGTCACAAGCCGCATAATGGCACTTGCAGAAAAGACAGCTGAGGGGCGTGTGGTCTCATTGCTTGAAGGGGGGTATGATTTAACCGCGCTGGCACAATCAACCGCTTGCCATTTGCGCGCATTGGGGCAGTTTACTGAAGTCTAGGTGCTAGAATTTGTAATTATGCAAACTCTTGCCCCTGACCTTCTCGACATTATTATCAACAAGCCAGATAGAATTTAATTGGCTGAGTGCTTTTTCAATCTCTACAAGGCTTTTATCAATCAGTACCAATGTTTGTGCTACCGTTTTGTCATTCGCAACTTGGTTTTTTTCCGATAGTTCCCACGCCATATCAGTTAAGTCTGCACGCAATTTCGTCAATTTGCGTGCGCCCATTTTGCGCAATGACCGAATTTTTTTAACCTGCTGAGACATGCTCTTCCCTATGGATTTCTTTTGACCTTATTTCGGTTTTGCTAACCTTGCTTCTCTCATATTTATGGTCAAGCGCGCGGCTTGGCAAGGGGGCAATGGCGTGCCTAATGGCGTATCCATTATGATGCGTGTCTCATGGCACGCTTTATCGCGATAATGGAAAGTACACTCATCATCGCATTTGCCACCATGCAAATCCAAAAATTCGTTGCCCCGCCAAGCGAGATGATAAGCGATCCTGCGATGCCACCAATCACCATATGTAAGGCCGCGCCAATGCCGTTTGCACTGCCTGTGTGGCGCCCCATATCAGACAGAGAGCTGATAATCGCATTTGCGACAATAAGGCCATGGGCAAAGCCAATTGTGGCAAGAAGGCTGGCAAGAAAGAGCGGTGTTAATAGACCGGCCTCATCTCCTGCCCACATGATGGCGATGGCGATTAAGGTAATCCAACAGCCAATTAACACGCATTGACTAAGCGATAGTGCTGCAACCAGTCGCCGATTAATAAGGTTGCCAATCAAATAGCCGAGTGAAATGGTGGAATAATAAAAGCCAAATTCTGTGACAGACGCGCCAAGACGGGCAAAATGGTACGACATATACCCATTCATCGCATAGAACATACCAATATGCAGGCCAGCACAAAATGCGTAAAGCTGCCAGAGGCGTGATCCTAGCACTGTGCTAAAAGCCTCAGCCAATGAAGTGAGGCGTAAATGGGCTAATTTGTTTTGATTAGTCTCTGGGATAAAAGCATAGCTTTGCACAAGGACAATGGCTGAAAAGACCGCCATGATTGAAAAGCACGCGCGCCATCCAAACTGTTCAACAATCACGCCGCCAAGTGCTAGCGCTAAGACAGGGACAATTGATTGCACGGCTGTCACAGATGACAGCTGTCTCTTATA
>WTHV01000019.1 GCA_011525265.1 Alphaproteobacteria bacterium
TTATTGGCCTGCATCTCAGCGGCAAGCGCCGCTTTGCGGCATAGCTGTGTGATGCGCGGCCGCTCCGTGCCATCTGCAAGGTCAATTGCCCATTCACTTTCATCATCGTGCAAACGATAAAAACCGCCTTTGCCCTTATCGCCTGTATATCCTGTACTAATCAGCTGTTGGATAAGAGGCTGAACGGGATTTTTTAGCTGTCCTACCTCATGAAAAGCATCATTTGTCGGCAGAATAGTGGCAAGTGTATCAACCACATCTGCCATCAAATCAATGCCAATCAAATCATAAAGGCCAAATACACCTGTTTTTGGAATGCCCATTGGGCGCCCCATCAACGCATCAGCATCTTCAATCGTTAAACCATGCTTTGCTGCTTCATTTAGGCCAACCTGCAAGGCATAGACGCCAACACGATTTCCTAGAAAGCCGGGTGTATCATCGCAAGCAACAACACCTTTCCCTAGGATGCGGTCATTAAAATCAGCCAAAACATCAATAACGCTCTGATCCGTATGTGTGCCACGCACCAATTCAAGCAAGCGCATATAGCGCACAGGGTTGAAGTAATGTGTGATGGCAAAACGTGATTGAAAATCAGCCGGCATATCTTCGACAAGCAATTTGATTGGAATAGTCGATGTGTTTGATGTGATAATACAGTCAGACTTCACAGTTTCATTTAACCGCTGATAAAGGTCCTTTTTGATATCAAGGCGCTCAACCACAGCCTCAACAATCCAATCATAGTCTGCTAATTTTGCGAAATCATCTCGGATATTGCCTGCTGTGATAAGAGCAGATTTCTTTTTATGCATCAGGGCAGGGGGATCTGATTTAATCAGCCTCTCAATGGCGGCTTGTGATACGGCATTAGGATTATCCCCGTCACTTGGCAAATCAAGCAGTAAGACTTCGCGCCCAGCATTGGCAATTTGACCTGCAATAGCACTGCCCATTGTACCAGAGCCGATAACAGCAATTTTTTTTAAATCTCTCATAATTTTTTACAACTCTTTAGACAGCGATGAGGGGTTATTGTGCAAGAAAGGTGCGGAGCTTTTTATTCACATCAAAGGGACGTTCTGATGGCAAGAAATGCCCCGCATCTTCGATGATGTGATATGTGCAATTTGGCAGTGTTTCAGCCATTTTTACCCCAAATTTTACAGGTGTCATCTTATCATGTTCCGCGAGGAGTGCGAGCGTATCACACTGAACAGACGCCGCCGCATCCCTGCCACCTTGATAGCTATTACAAGCGCTAAGATCTGATAGAAGCGCTTTTTGATGGTTGGCAGACATAACGGCCGTGCCAAATTCAATATGCGTTTGCCCTGGCCAGCTATGGTCATAGAGATGGCTGTCATTGCCATGTGCCCAATTTACCATCGCTTGATAGGCAGATTGCGGCTTATGCTCAGCCATTTCAAGCAAGGCGTCATTCACAGGAATAGCCATAGCCCCCGCAATCAGGCATAGTTTTTTCACCATCTCAGGATAGCGTTTGGCAAGCTCTAGCCCAACAAGGCATCCTTGTGAATGGCCGATTATGCTAACCGTTTCAACAGATAGCATCTCTAGCAGGCCAACATACCACTCAGCCATCTCTTCAATTGTCGCAAGCGGGGTGCCGCTAGAATGGCCATGGGCTGGCATATCAGGGTTTAAAACTGACCAGCCACGATTGGCAAAAAAGCGTCCTTGTTGCAAAAATGTGAGGTGTGACTGACCAGAGCCATGGATGAAAAGAATGACATCACTGGCCTTATCAAAGGTGCGGCCACCTGTTGATATGAAAATATCATTATTGTGATAATTTTGTTTCATATGCTTACGCCTCAGTTGCTTTTTTTGCCGCGCGAAGCGCATTTTTGAAATCAGCAATAATATCATCGCAATCTTCAAGACCAACTGAGATTCTGATCATATCATCTGTGAGGCCGGCATTTGCCATTGCCTCTGGGGTGAGGTGGGAATGGGTTGTACTGCCCGGATGAATAACAAGTGTCTTGGCATCCCCCACATTTGCAAGGTGCGAGGCAAGCTGAACATTCTCAATAAAGGCACGCCCCCCATCACGACCACCTTTAATGCCGCATGAAATGATAGAGCCAACGCCCTTTGGCATAAGACGCTTTGCAATCTCATGATCACGATGGTCTGGTAATGTTGGGTGTTTTACCCACGCAATTTGTTCATGAGATGATAAAAATTCAAGCAATTTTGCCGTATTAGATACATGGCGATCCATGCGCAAATTCAATGTCTCAAGCCCTTGCAATAGATGAAAGGCATTGGTCGGGCTAAGAGAGGGGCCGACATTATACATACCCTCAGAGCGCACACGCGCAGTGAAAGCGGCAGGGCCAAATTCTTCCCATAAATTCACACCTTGGAAGGCGTAATGCGGCTCTGTTAATGTGGGGAATTTATCATTCTGCCCCCAATCAAAATTACCACCATCAACTATGGCACCGCCCATAGCCACACCATGACCACCCATCCATTTGGTGAGTGAGTGAATGACAATATTGGCCCCATTCTCAAGAGGTCTAAAAAGATAAGGCGTATTAAATGTGGCATCAATTATAAGCGGAATACCTGCTTTTTCTGTGATTTTGCCAACAGCCGGCACATCCATCACATCAAGGCCAGGATTGCCAATCACCTCACCAAATACCATTTTTGTATTTGGCTGAATGGCGGCTTCAAGGGCGTCTAGGTCATTTGGTGCCACAAAACTTGTGGTGATGCCATAGCGTGGCAATGTATGCTCAAGCAAGTTAATTGACGCACCATACATTTGTGATGAGGCCACAATATGATCGCCTTGGCTTGCGAGAGATAATATGGTTAAGAACATCGCTGCCATGCCTGATGAGACTGCCACACAAGCCACACCGCCCTCAAGGGCTGCAACACGCTGCTCAAGCGTTGCAATTGTAGGGTTTGTCAGGCGTGAATAAATATGCCCGCCAACTTCCATATTGAAAAGGGACGCGGCATGTTCTGTATCTTGAAATACATAAGAGGTTGTCTGATAAATCGGCACTGCACGAGAGCCTGTTGTTTTATCAGCTGTCTGCCCCGCATGAAGCGTAAGCGTATCAAATTTATAGTTCCCTGACATTGGATGCCCCTGCTTTTATGTGTGGCCAAGTGGTGGCGAAATTTCTAGATCAATTACAGATAGACCTCAGCGCGCAAAGTGCCAAGAAGAAAAGAGATTTCTGTATCCTAAATATGACAATTATTGTCTAAAATAGGATTGCTTTTTTGATAAAATAGCATCATCTGTCATTAGGGGTAGGCATATCTATTCCTGAATCTGATAAATACACTATTTTTTTGGAGTTCATCTCATGGCAGGCGCCCCTATATTTCCATCTCGCCGATTGCGCCCCTCTCCTTACACAGAGCGTGTGTTAAAAGCAGGTGTGAGCGGTTTTACTGTTTATAATCATATGCTTTTGCCATCTGTCTTTACCTCGCTAGAAGATGATTATCATCATTTGAAGAGATA
>WTHV01000243.1 GCA_011525265.1 Alphaproteobacteria bacterium
TTGTTGACCGCTTTAGAGCCAAAGCATCAAAAGCACGTCAAGCACAGTCACGCCTTAAGCAACTTGAGAAAATGCAACCTATTGCCGCTTTATCTGAGAATGCGGTAGCTGGCTTTTCTTTCCCAACACCTGCCGCCTTGCGCCCGCCTTTGGTGGTGATTGATAAAGGACAGGTAGGCTATGAGACCAAGCCTGTCTTATCACGTCTGAATTTGCGCCTTGATAGTGATGATAGAATTGCGCTGTTAGGTGCCAATGGTGAGGGCAAATCAACCTTGTCAAAATTGCTTGCTGACCGCCTGCCTTTGATGGATGGTGAGATGCAAAAATCAAACAAGCTGCGTGTTGGCTTTTTTGCCCAGCATCAGCTTGATGAGTTAGTTGAAGGTGAGAGCGCCTATCAGCATATTAGCCGCCTGCGCCCCGATGATAGTGAGAAGCACCTGCGCACAAGATTAGGCGCCGCCGGCTTTAATAATGAGATTGTCGATATGGCAGTTGAGAAATTATCAGGCGGCCAGAAAGCCCGCTTGTTAATGCTTATCGCGACAATTGATGCCCCTCATATTCTGATTTTGGATGAGCCGACAAACCATCTTGATATTGAGAGCAGAGAAGCTCTTGTGCTAGCGCTCAATGAGTATGAAGGTGCTGTGATCCTAGTTAGCCATGATACGCATTTGGTGGAATCAGTGGCAGACCGTCTGTGGCTTGTCAAAGATGGCCATGTGACGCCTTTTGAAGGCGATATGGTTGAGTATAAAAAGCTGATTTTGCAGAACGCCAAGGGCGAGCGTCCGGCCAAAGAAAAAAAAGCTGATGCGCGGACCAAGGCAGCAGGCGAAAAAGCACAAGAAAAGACAAAAATTAATCCTGTGAAGCTGAAAGCAGAACGACGTGATATTGAGGCTGATATGGCAAAATTATCAGCACGCAAAGACACGCTTGAGGCACAAATGGCCGCGCCTGATTTCTACAGCAAAACAGATGGCGAGGTGATTGCCAAAACCACCTCAGACTTAGCGGTCATTATCGATGATTTATCACGTGCCGAAGAAAGATGGCTTGAGGTCTCAACCCTGCTAGATGACGCTTAAGCGCCCATCATCTCTGGTAAGGCCACATTCTCATAACCTGCCTGCTCCATCCCTTGTTTAACGTGCTTTGCCAGTGCAAGCGCGCTTGCCCCATCACCATGAACACAGATTGATTGTGATGGCAGTGACAGCCATGTGCCATCAAGCGTGCGCACCTTACCCTCTTCGAAAATTGACAGACATTGTTGCAACGCCTCTTCTGGGTCTTCAATCAAGGCCTCTTTGCGCGAGCGCGGGCAGAGCTGACCATCATTGAGATAGGTTCTATCGGCAAACACCTCTTGTGCCACAGGCAAGCCTGCCGCACTGCCTTTTTCTGCCAATTGAGACAAGGCGGGGGCGAGCAATATCAACTCTTTATCAACCGCGACAATGGCACGGCAAATAGCTTGCGCCATATCCCCATCAGCACAGGCCATATTACTGATCGCGCCATGCGGTTTTACATGTGTGATTTCTGCCCCAACAAGGGCTGCCATACCAAGGCTTGCCCCAATCTGATAAGCCATAAGCCTTTCAATTTCTGCACCTGATAAATGCATTTGGCGGCGACCAAAACCATGCAAATCCAAAAAGCTAGGATGAGAGCCAATACTAACGCCGCGCTGTGTGGCCTTTTCCATCACTTGCGCCATAATATTATGGTCACCACCGTGAAACCCACAAGCAATATTTGCGGTTTTTACCACCTCTAAAAGACCATCATCATCACCCATTTTCCATGGGCCATAACCTTCTGCCATATCTGCATTTAAGTTAAATTTCATTGATGCTATCTCCTCTAGATTCTCATATATTTGTTAGGCACTTGCCCTGCCCTACTGATTTGGTCATTATCACCTCTACAGCTTAGCCGATTTAAGGTGGCATATCTATTTATGAGTGACATATGTCTTTGACAAAACAACATAATCCTGTGTGGTTTCCCCTTGGTGATCAAGCACTAATGCTTGATTTTACCGGCTTTCGTCCTGTGACATCACCAGATAGCCTAGCTGAGAATGCAGATGAGATTGCACAAAAAATACGAAGCCTCAGCAAACGTATCGCGGCCTTAAACCATGCTGGCATCACAGATATTGTCCCTGCTCTGAGCCGTCTTATGATCCGCTTTGATCCCGCTACGATTAGCACAGCGCAAGTAAAGCAGATTCTTTTACCCTTAATAGATGCGCCATTTGACAAAGAAGAGGCAACAGGCCGGCACTGGCTTTTGCCAATTTGTTATGATGGCGATTGCGGCCCTGATATTGAAGAGGTAGCAGAACGCTGTCATATCTCGCCTGAAGAGGTGATAGAGCGCCATCTTGCTTGCACGCTTGAGGTGTCTGTTATGGGATTTATGCCGGGCAATGGCTATATGACAGGTGTTGATCCGTCACTGACATTACCGCGCCGTTCCAATCCGCGCGTTGCTGTACCAGAGAGATCTGTTGGTATTGCCATTGGCCAATGCGTTATCTATCCGCTGACCTCACCTGGTGGTTGGCACCTTATCGGACGTGTTGCCTTTCCTTTGTTCGACACATCACGAGATGAGCCTATTTTATTGCGAACAGGCGACAAGGTGCGGTTCACACGCATTGACCAAGAGATGCTTGCACATCAAGAGGCTGGCTATCGTTCGGGTCATTTCACCGTCAATGACCTGATAGATAAGAGCGGCGCATTATGATTGAAATACAAACAGCAGGCCCTTTTACCACCATCCAAGATAGAGGGCGTCAGGGCTATCAGCATATTGGCGTGCCAACAAGTGGTGCGCTTGATGATGATGCGCTGTTGCTTGGCAATGCGCTCATTGGCAATCATGAGAGCTGCGCTGCCATTGAAATTTGTTTTGGCGGCTTTCAAGCTAGCGTGGATAGGCCGACTGCCTTGTGCCTAACAGGCAGCATTAAGGCACAAATGATTATCCATAAACCAACAGGTGAGCGTCTAGAAATTGCCTGTGCTGTGCCTGTTGTTGCTGAAGATGGTGACCGCATTGAAATTCCGCCTTTTGGCGATACGCTCTCTGCTGTGCTTGCAATTGGCGGCGGTATTGATGTGGCACTGATTTATGGCTCACGCTCTACCACGGTCAATGCCATGCTTGGCGGGCTTGAGGGGCGCTGTTTGCAAGATGGTGACAAACTTGATTGTGGGAACTCTGATACACAAAACGCCCAAGCCTCTGCTTGCGATAAAGACCTTTATGAGGCACATTTTGCCCCACAAACAACATTACGTATTATCGCAGGGCCACAAGATTTCTGGTTTACACCAGAGGCACTTGCGACATTAACCACCACCCCCTTTTTAGTCTCACCACAGACAAGCCGCATGGGGATGCGCTTATCTGGTGAGAGTTTGGCGCATAAGGGGCCAGCAGATATCATCTCAGATGGGATGGCTGTCTCTTATACACATCTGACGCTG
>WTHV01000181.1 GCA_011525265.1 Alphaproteobacteria bacterium
GCCTTACCCCTGATGAGGTGCGCGCGATTGAACCGTCTATCAAGTCTGATATTATTGGCGGCTATTACACAGAGTCTGATTTCACGGGTGATATTCATAAATTTGCCACCGGTCTTGCGAAAGCTTGCGAGGCATTGGGGGTTGAATTTTTCTGGAATCATGAGGTCGAACGCCTCAAGCCAAATAATGGCGCGCCGATTATTGAAAGCAAAACAGATGAAGGCGAAATGGGCACGCACCAGTATGATGGTGTTGTTATTTGTGCTGGCGTCTATAGCCGTGTTCTTGCTGCCCAAGCAGGTGATCGGGTGAATATTTATCCAGTGAAGGGCTATTCGATTACGGTTAATTTGGCAGATGAGCAATCACGTGCTGCGGCTCCATGGGTAAGCTTGCTTGATGATAAGGCAAAGATTGTCACATCACGCCTTGGCGAGGATCGTTTCCGCGTGGCGGGGACAGCGGAATTTAATGGCTATAATTATAATATCCGTGCGGACAGAATCGCACCTTTGACAAAGTGGGTGGAAAAGAACTTTCCAGGCGTTGCAACAGAATATGTAACGCCATGGGCAGGCTTGCGCCCGATGATGCCAAATATGATGCCGCGCATTGGCAAGGGGAAGGCCAAAGGTATTTTTTACAATACCGGTCATGGTCATCTTGGGTGGACATTATCTTGCGTGTCTGCGCATATGGTGTCTGATATAATTGTGGCGTCTGATAATCAATAGTAGTTGAAAAGGGGATTGATATGCAAAAGCTGACAATCAAGAGACCTGATGATTGGCATTTGCATTTGCGTGATGGTGAGATGCTGAAAGCTGTTTTGCCACATACGGCACAAGATTTTGGCAGAGCGATCATCATGCCAAATCTAGTACCGCCCGTAACAACCACAAAGATGGCAGAGGCCTATCAGGCACGCATTATGGCAGCAGTGCCGCAGGGCATGGATTTTACCCCGCTTATGGTCTTATATCTGACTGAAGATACAGACCCTGCTGATGTGCGCGCGGGATTTGAATCAGGGCTCATTACAGCCGTGAAACTTTATCCGGCAGGGGCAACGACAAATTCAGCAAGTGGTGTCCGCACTATGGAAAATGTCATGCCTGTCCTAGAGGTAATGGCAGAGATTGGGATGCCTTTATGTGTGCATGGTGAGGTCACTGATAGTGATATAGATATCTTTGATAGAGAAGCTGTCTTTATTGACCGTGTGCTTGATCCCCTTGGTGTGCGCTTGCCAAATTTGCGTGTTGTGTTCGAACATATCACCACCAAGCAAGCCGTAGATTATGTCTCGCAAGCAAGCCGCGCGCTTGCGGCAACGATTACAACGCATCATTTAATGATTAACCGTAATGCCTATCTTGCTGGTGGGATAAAGCCGCATTATTATTGTTTGCCAGTTGCCAAAAGAGAAAGCCATCGCAAAGCGCTTGTGGCTGCGGCAACATCTGGTGATCCGCGCTTTTTCCTTGGGACAGATTCAGCCCCCCATACAGAGCCAAATAAATTACAAGCCTGTGGTTGTGCTGGGATTTTCACCGCACCAAACACAATGGGCTGTCTTGCACAACTATTTGAAGAGGCCCAAGCGCTTGATAAATTAGAAGGCTTTACGAGCCTGCATGGCCCGGCCTTTTATAAATTGCCTGTCAATGACGCAGAGATGACATTGGTGCGCTCAGATGATCCTGTGCGCTATCCTGAGACGATTGAAACAGCTGATGGGCCTGTGATGGTTTTTGACCCGCTTTGCCCTATCCATTGGAAGCCTGTTACAGGCGCATAAACGAGCTGATAGTTTCATAAAATTTGATATCACCTTATGATAAAAGCTTTGTTTTTTTGGTCTATTTATGACTAGACTGAAAAGATAAAAGCGGCGGGATAATAAAATTTTTATCATTGAATGCCGAACAAGCTTAGTGCCTCAAAAAGGCAGGGCTTTCTGGGAGTAGGAGGAAATTCATGAAACAATCACATATCGCACTCTGCGCAATGGCGGCTGCCATGGTTGCGCCGGTATCAACAGCCCTCGCAAGTGGTGAGCTGAATATTTATAACTGGTCTGATTATATCGCCGAAGATACGATTGCGAATTTTGAAGCCGAGACAGGTATCAAAGTCGTCTATGATGTGTATGATTCAAACGAAGTGCTAGACGCCAAAATGATGGCAGGCTCTTCAGGCTATGATTTGGTTGTGCCAACAGCAGATTTTTTAGCGCGTGGCTTAGAAGCAGGCGCCTATACGACACTTGATTTATCGCGCATCAAAAATGCGGGTAATCAAAATGCCAATATTCAAGGCCAAGCCAATGATATGATCGGCAATGATAGTGCAGGTCTTGTCTATATGTGGGGCACAACAGGTGTGGCCTATAATGTGGATAAGGTGGCAGAGCGTCTTGGTGATGATGCGCCAACCAATAGCTGGTCTTTGGTACTTGATCCGCAATATGCTTCAAAGCTTGCTGATTGCGGCATTGCGATTTTGGACGCGCCAACAGATGTATTGCCAAATGTCATGGCCTATCTTGGCAAGGATGGCCGTTCAACAGATGCAGATGATATCAAAGCAGCTGGTGAAGTCCTGAATGCGGTGCGCCCTTATTTGCGCTATATCCACTCATCACAATCTATTAATGATATGGCAAATGGCGAGCTTTGTGCTGCGATTATGTGGTCTGGTGACGCGTTCCAAGCCGCCTATCGTGCTGAAGAAGCTGAAAATGGTCAGGTCATTGATTATGTCATTCCAGATGAAGGCACAAATATGTGGTTTGATGTGATGGCACTGCCAGCTGATGCAAAGAATGTGGATAATGCCTATAAATTTATTGATTATATGCTACGCCCTGATGTGGCCGCAAATAATGTGAATTATGTCTGGTATGCGAGTGGTAATGAAGCGGCAAACCCGCAGATTGATCCAGAAATCCTAGAGCATCCTGGTATTTATCCAACAGCCGCAGCAAGTGAAAAGCTGTTTGTTGTGCCTGTCTATTCAGCCAAAACTGATCGTGTTATTAATCGCACATGGTCTCGTTTTACAGCTGGTAACTAATCCAATATCAGGGAGCTAGTCCGCTTGTGGCACCCTTTATAAAAATCTCTGAAATCACCAAGCAATTTGGTGATTTCATTGCTGTTGATAGGCTGTCTTTGGATATTGAAAAAGGCGCCTTATTTTGTTTGTTAGGCGGCTCTGGCTGCGGTAAGACGACCTTGCTTCGGATGCTTGCCGGCCTTGAGACCCCGACATCTGGGACAATTGAAATTGATGGGATCAATATGGCAGGGGTGCATCCTGCTGATAGGCCTGTGAATTATATGTTCCAAAATTACGCGCTATTTCCGCATATGTCTGTGGCAAAAAATATCGGCTATGGGTTGGCACGCGCAGGCATTTCTGGTCAAGAGGCAGAGGCACGTATCGCCGAAATGTTAAAGCTTGTCCGTCTTGAGGGGATGGGGAATCGTGCCCCTGATCAGCTCTCTGGTGG
>WTHV01000231.1 GCA_011525265.1 Alphaproteobacteria bacterium
GCCAAAAGCCTCTGCCGCCAGTGCCAGAGGTGCCGCACTTGCCAAATTCCCCATTGTGCCAATACCAATAAGTGCACCGCCAATTGTAGCAAATAAGGCAGGGGGAAAAGAACGAGCTAAGATAAAATAAGAGGCCATCAAAACAGGCGCACAGCCAATGCCGATGAAGCTCATGGCGATTTGGACATGAAAGGGATTTGTGGCAATAGCAAATATCGCCGCACCGCCGCCGCCGCCAATCGCAAGAAGCACGCTTGCCGTCAGGCGCGGGCCAAATTTATCAAGGCTCCATCCCACAGGAAATTGCATGAGTGCAAATGTCAAAAACCATAGGCCAGAGGCAAGAGATAAATCAGCCGCCGTTGCGCCAATCTCATTATTGAGTACAGGTGTTAAAACCGCAAGACAAGCGCGGTAGAATTGGCTCATCACATAGCCAAAAAGCAAAGCGAGTAACCCAAGGCGCAAAGAGGAAAAACGCATCTCATTATCCCATCATCCGCTCGCAAAATGCGGCAAAAATACTTTAAAAGATAGCGGGCATACCACCAAAGGTCATGATGCGCCCTTCATTATCGGACGACCTTATCTTGTCACCTAAAGCTGTGCAACCAAAACCATCTTATCCCCTCTTTACATCGCGTGCAGATAATGTCATGGCTTTAGATCAAACGCTCACACCTAGCAAAGGCGCATCGCATGACAGGTTCTAATTGTTGCACACCGCAAAGAGGCGATAGCATATCTGCGCCTCGTGCAACAGATGAAGGGTGGGCCTATTTATCTGTAGATGACAGCGCGCATAGCGTGGTTGAAATACCAGGCGGTCAGGCACATTGTGGCACCGATACCCCCTATTTGCCAGTTGATGAAGAAGCCCCCTTTCGCACAAGCAAAATAAAAGGCTTTTGGATGGATAGCACTGTGGTAACAAATGCGCGATTTGCGCAATTTGTAACGCAAACATCCTACCAGACTGAGGCAGAACGTTTTGGCAATAGCTTTGTCTTTAACGGCCTATTACCACAAGATGATTTCTTTGATATGGCTGTTGTCTCAACACCGTGGTGGCGGGCTGTTGACGGGGCATGTTGGTATAATCCGACAGGCGATAAATACCCCTCACAAGCACAGCCAAATCACCCTGTCACACATATCAGCTGGCATGATGCGATGGCTTTTGCCAAATGGGCAGGAGGCCGCCTGCCAAATGAGGCTGAATGGGAACATGCCGCACGAGGCGGACAAGGTGATGTGAAATATCCTTGGGGAGATGATGACCCCCTTGAGGCCTATGAGTCCCCTAAACAAGCGCATTGCAATATTTGGCAAGGGCGCTTTCCTGATGATAATCACACACAAGATGGCTTTTACGGCACCGCACCGGCGCAATCCTATGCCCCTAACGCCTATGGCCTGTATCAGATGTGCGGCAATGTCTGGGAATGGACAGCACAGCATTTTAAAGTGCGCTCACTGAAAAAACAAATACGTGATGCGCACCGTGACAAAACAGGCTTTAAAATCACCAAAGGCGGGTCATTTTTATGTCACAAAAGCTATTGCTATCGCTATCGCATTGCGGCACGAACCGCAAATTCACCAGATAGCTCAACGTCTCATCAAGGCTTTCGTCTTGTCTATGACAAACAGCCACTATCATAGGGTCAGATAATGCGATTCAGCCATATGCCACATATTGGCGTTTTTATATCTTTCGGGCTTTATAGCTTTGCCTTTGGCGCCCTATTCCCGCGCCTTGGTGATTTGCAATTACAGCTTGGCATATCACAGACAATTCTTGGCCTATCAATTATTGGGGTCTCAATTGGTGTGCAGATATCATTACTAATAGCAGGGCGTATTGTTGATACGATAGGCTTTCGGCGCACAATGTTATGGGGCGTGCCACTTGTCAGCGCGAGTGAAATGTTGGCCGCCCTTTCAACAAGCCCGATACATCTTTTCCTTGCGCTATTTTTAACAGGCATTTGCATTGGTCTTATTGAAGTCGCTGTTAATCTTGAAGCTGACCGTGTTGAGCATCAATTGGGCAGGCGCATCATGAACCGCTCACACGCTTTCTGGAGCTTTGGCTTTTTTGGCGCAGGCCTTTTTGGCGCCCTGCTTGCACAGCTTGATATCTCAGCCTTTCATCATCTTACGGGCTTTCTTATCCTTAATAGCCTGCTGTCTTTTGTCTTATTTCACCAGTATCAAGCCGCACCCAAAAGACCAGATGATGAACATGGGCATATTACCTTTGCGCGCCCGACAAAGCCGATTTTAGGGCTTGTTGCCCTATCCTTATCTGCCATGCTTCTTGAAGGGGCTGGCATTGACTGGTCTGTGATTTTTATGCGTGATATCTTTGGCACACCGCCTTTTATCAGCGGCCTTGCCTTAACACTTTTTGCCATGTCACAATTTATCGTGCGCTATGTGGCAGATAGCTATGTTGAGATATTTGGCGCTGAGCGTATCTCTCTTATCTCTCTTATCATACTTGGCAGTGGTGTGCTGTGTGTTAGCCTGTCATTCCATCCTGTGATGGCATTGAGCGGCTTCATGTTAATAGGGGGCGGCACAGCTGTTATTTTCCCATTAACCATCTCTGCGGCCGCACAGCTGAAAGACAGGTCTTCTGCTGTGAATGTGGCCTCTTTTGCGCAATTATCCTTTATGGTATTTCTGCTTGCCCCACCATTATTAGGCATTATTGCTGATTATTTTGGCATAAGGCTGTCTTATGCCATCGGCCTGCCTTTGGTGATTATAAGCTTGATGACAGTCAAATCCCTGCGTCGTCCATAAAACCTAAGAGCAGGTGATAATCCAATCACGCACTTTGCGCGCATTATCTGATAAAGGGCGGGCTGTTGACCAAATCAGATACACACCGCGCCCTGTGCGCCATTGCCAATCTTTACGCGCGGCCAAAACACCCTTATCAATCATATCGCGTACAATATGATCCCAGCCTGTTGCAAAGCCCTCACCAGAAATTGCCGCCTGTAAAACAAGCGCATAATCGTTCAAACGCAACCCCCCTGATAGGGTTATGCTTGAAATATTATGATAGGCAAACCAATCAGCCCATGTTGGCCGCTCTCTGATAGGCTCTTCTAGATGGATCAAGCGTTGATTTAATAAGTTCGGCACAGAGCGCACATTTGGCGCCGCCGCAAGCACACGCGGACTTGCCACAGGATAGAGGATTTCATCTGCAATCTTATGAGAAGCATAGCCGCGCCACTGACCATCACCAAGCCTGATACCAAGACTGATACGCTCCGCATCTAAATCAAGCTCTCTGTCACTATTTTGCACCCGCAATTCAATCTCAGGGTGGCTGTCATGAAGAAGTTGCATACGCGGCATCATCCAATAGGTTGAAAAGGCAGAGGATGTGCTGATGGTCACATGAGCATTGCGCGCCATATCCTGCACCCCCGCAATGGCCGTCTCCATAGAAGACAAGCCATTGGCTATGCCTGCATAGAGA
>WTHV01000222.1 GCA_011525265.1 Alphaproteobacteria bacterium
GTTTCGTGTTGCTTCAATAATGGCCTCATCAACACTCATGCCCTCTTCTTTGATTTGCAGAACGGTCTGCTCTACCATCAAAATAGCATTATTCACCACAATACCTGTCAGGATAACAAAACCAAGCATCGTTAACATATCAAGCGATTGACGGATGAATAAATTAATGATGGTCAGGCCGATAATCCCTCCTGCCGCCGCTACTGGCACAGCCGCAATAATCACAGCTGGCAAGATGAATGAGCGGAGTAAGACAACAAGAAGCAAGAAAATCACACCAACGGCAATCACGACATTTGCCTGCATCGCAGCCCATGTTTCTGCTAATGCACTTGCAGCACCACTAACCGTCACTGACACATCCTTATCTCTCGCAAAGGCTGAGATTTCAGGAATAATATCAGATTCAATCGTGGCAATCGCATCTTCAAGCGCCAGAGATTCCTCAGGACGTAGCCTAACTGTCAATGCTTGCTTGCCGCCAAGTCGACGGATGGATTGCTCTGCATTAACGATTTGAATATCCGCAATTTGATCTGCACGCATCACATCACCATTGCGCGTGACAATTGGCAAAGCGTTCAAATCAGCAAGATTAAGGTCACCAGCCATGCGCCCTTCAAGCACAAGGTCAATCAGCTCCCCATTAATGGGCACTTCAGTGACTGGCACGCCATCATTGAAAATATCAATGGCCGTTGCAAATTCTGCCGCCGTCATGCCAGCACGTGCCAGCATATCAGCACGCGGTGATATCTGAATTTGCGGTGTGCCAGAATCAAGTGATGGAATTATGCGAAGCTGATTGCCATTATCTTGCGGGAATGAGTCATCCAACAAATCAGACAATCTCTGTGCCACTGGCAAAAGCGCCTCAATAGAGGGGCCTGTCAAATCAAGCGCAATAGAGCGTGAACCACCAACAGAACGGCCAAAAAGTGATGCCTGAAAGACAAAAGCACGAGCGCCAGGCTCTGAAAAGACAGGGCGCATTAACACAGGACGCAATTCTGTCACACGGTTTGGGTCAGCCGCTGTAGCACCAGCAAATCCGCCCCCATTAAAGGCAACATAGAAAAACTTATCAATTTTAGGCTGCTTGCCGCCCAATTCCTCAGTTTCCCATAAAGGACGTGCTGCATCTTCCATTTTTTGTGAAATACGAGCCGCTTCTTCAATCGAATAGCCTGGCGGCACCAAAATACGCGCAAGCAAGAAATTGGCATTACCATCAGGCAAATAATCTAGCTTTGGCATCAAACGCCATGCTGTCCCAACAGAAAGAGCCAGCAACAAGGCGACCATCACAAGACCTGTTGTCTTTGCGCGAACCGCCAATCGTGCATAGCCCACAATGCCCCTGGCAAAACGACGTGCGATCGGGTCTAGCACAGGCAATGCTATGGGATTAGAAAACCGCGCTGAATCACCGCGAAGCAGAAATGATGATAGAGTCGGAATGACTGTGACAGAGACAAACACTGAAATCAAAACAGCAACTGAAATCGCAATCCCAATATCACGGAACAGCTGACCAACTGGCAAATCAAGCAATATAACAGGGATGAAAACAATCACGGTCGTCAAAGCTGAGCCAAGAATAGGCGCCCATACCTGACGCGCGCCATGATAGGCCGCCTCTGGTGCGGCGAGGCCTGATTGACGCAAACGGAAGATATTTTCCATCGATACAATAGACGCATCAACCACCATCCCAACAGCAAATGCCAGCCCTGCTAAAGAAATCACATTAATCGATAGACCAAGACCTGCAATCGCCACAAAAGTGCCAATAACAGATACAGGGATCGCAATGAAAATCGCCACAGTCGGCAGGAATGAGCGTAAAAATAGCAATAATATGGTGAGCGCTAAAATACCACCAATCCAGATATTTTGCTGAACCAAATCAATGGCTGAAGAGATATAGCCTGTCTCATCATAGACGACATTTAACTGCAGATCATTGGCAGATAATACCGTCTTATTGAGGTTTGCCACCTTATCACGCATGACATCCATCGTGGCCACCACATTGGAGCCCTGTTCACGCAAGGCATTAATGATAATCGCATCTTGACCATTAAGGCGGCGGTAACTTGCCCGTCTTTCAATATCAAATTCGATATCAGCCACATCTGCCAAAAGCACCGGCACAAATAAGCCATTTTCCGCTGTGGCTGCTCTGACAACAATTTTCATTGCCGTCTCTGGCGTATAGGAAATGGCCTCTGCGCGCACAACATAGGTGCGTTTGCCCTCATTGATGCGTCCCACTGTGCGCAAGGTTGTCGCATTCCTCAGCGCGTTAAACACATCCTGTGCTGTCAGCTGATAGCCGGCAAGGCGTGCTTCATCAACAATGACGCGCATCTGTTTTGAGCCGCCACCATTAAAAGTCACCTCAGCCACGCCATTAATACGGCTTAGCGGGTCAACCACTTGTGTGCGCACAAAATCACCAAGGTTTTCGACATTAACATCAGCATCATTTCCCGTAGCTGAAACAAGCGCAAGTCTGGCAATGGGAGAATCATCTGAATTAGATGTGCGCACTTGCGGTGCGCGTGAATCAGATGGCAGGCCTGTGATGCCGGCTAGCTTTGATAATAGGACTGTCAGCGCCTTATCCATATCTGTGCCAAGCGCATAGGTGAGTGTCACCCGCGCGCTGCCAGTTGATGAATTAGAGGCAATTTCCTCAATCTCTGATAGGTTACCTAATTCTTGTTCAAGGCGGCTGACAATTTCTCTGTCAACATCAACAGGCGCTGCGCCCGGCCAAGATACACGAACTTGATAAATCGGCTTTTCAATATCAGGCGACATTTGAATCGGTATGGTGGTCAGTGCCAAATACCCAAACATGATAATCGCCGCAATAAAGGCTAAAACCCCAACAGGCCTTTCAATGGCTGAACGAATTAATGCTATCATTATTCAACCTTTCCTGTGAATGGGAATGACGGTTCACGGCCATTTGGCAAGCCTGAGAGTGTCATTGTCCCTGACATAGCATCACCTGATACCACACCATCAAAGCTAAACATTAAGATACCGAATGGCAGGACACGTTCTGCTTCAAAAACAATCTTATCACCGTCTCTTGTGACTAAAATAGGCTCACCATCATAGAGATTGGCTTTGCTAGATAATTGTAATTTGGCTGATGAATCACCGCGCGGTGTTGACCATTCAAGCAACCATGAGACGGCATCATCTGCTAATTCTGTTTCAAGAACCACCTCTTCTGGTGCGTCTTCTGCCACTTCATCGCCATTTGGCACTTTTCGTTTTGGCGGCGTGCCCTCTTTTACATCAGCGCCATCTGATAGGCCCTCATTGCCTTTGATGATGACGCGCTCGCCTGCCTCTAGGCCGGATAGAATAACAACCTTGTCACCTACCCCACCGCCAAGTCGCACAATTTGACGTGCCGCCTTGCCATCATCAAACACAAACACAACATGACCACCTGCCACAGGGACAATGGCATCT
>WTHV01000196.1 GCA_011525265.1 Alphaproteobacteria bacterium
GCATATGATAGACGCCCTCACCTGCAACAGCGACAAGCACATCACCATCAATCGGGCGATAAATCCATGCAATCAGCGGCTCGCCATGGTCAATCAGCGATATCATAGAACAGAAATGTGGTGAGCCATTTACAAAATTGCGTGTGCCATCAATGGGATCAATCACAAAGGCTAATGATTTACCAATTTGTTTTTCAAGGCGCGGCTCATCAGAAATACTCTCCTCACCCACCACAAGCACATCAGACTCTGTCTCTTGCAATAAGGCCGCAAGACGCGGGATAAGCCAGAATTCAGCATCTCTATCCGCGACGGTGACATAATCACTATCAGATGATTTGGTCGCTATATCATCAGCGGAAAGATTTTGGTAAAGCGGAAGGATAATATCCTGACCTGCCGCAATCATCAGCTGTGCGACATCGTCAATCAAGCCATTTTCAGTGTCTGACATTGGAAAATACAGTTTCTATTCTTCGGTTAAGGCAGACAAATCAATCAAATTGACAGGCATGATGGTTGAAATGGCGTGCTTGTAAATCAACTGTATATGGCCGTCACGCTTCAAAAGCATTGAATAATTATCAAACCACGTAATCACACCTTGCAACTTTACGCCATTCATCAAGAACACTGTCACAGGCTCATGCTGTTTGCGCATCTGGTTTAGAAAAACATCTTGCAGATTACGTTGTTTATCCATGATAGCGCGTCCTTTTTATCCTTATTATGCGTGCTAGCTTTAACGGCTTACCTTATCAATATAGGCCAGTCTAAGGCGTTTGGCTACTGGTCCTGCCTGCCCATCTGCTATCTTTGTGCCATCACAGCTGCCAATCGGCGTTACGTGTGATGAGGCACTTGTAAGGAACGCCTCAGAAGCTTCAGACAGCTCCTTTAGCGTAAAGGGACGCTCTACCAGCTTTAGCTGTAATTCCTCAGCCACAGCGGCCACTGTGCGCCTTGTGATCCCATTTAGGATTTTATGTGTCGCAGGCCGTGTAACAATTTCACCCTTTTTGGTGACAATCCATGCATTAGAGCTTGAGCCTTCGGTGATGCTACCATCATCATCAATCATCAATGCTTCATAAGCGCCTGCCTGATAGGCTTGCTGTTTTGCAAGGCAGTTTGGCAAAAGCTGGATGGTCTTAATGTCACGGCGCACCCACCGCTCATCAGCTACCGTAATCACAGGCACAGCCGCTACCTCTCTTGCGACATCCTTGCCAATTTGCTTGGCAGTCACAACCAAAGCAGGCTTTAAGGGCTGTGTCCATTTATGGTCACGCTTTGCCACGCCGCGCGTAATTTGCATATAAACAAGGCCATTTGTCACATGATTTAAGCGCACAATGCGTGCCATGATCAGTCTTAACGCCGCACGAGACATTGGCATGGGCAGAGATAGCTCTGAGAGAGATCGTTCAAGCCTATCAAGATGCGGGGCTTCATCAACCATTTTGCCATTAATGATAAAAACCACCTCATAGACACCATCACCAAATTGATACCCTCTATCATCAATCGATATGGCAGCATCACGATGCGGGACATAAGAGCCATTAACATAGGCAATTCGAGACATATTATACCTCTAATAAGTCAATAAAAACAGTGTTTTGCAAATCAAAGTTTGCGTTTAAAAGTCACCAGAAAGAAGCGTTTCTGCCTTAGCCGCACGACCTTGTTTTGCATATAAAATCACAAGGTCATTTGCCTCAATGATTGTCTCACCACGAACAGCAATCACCTCACCTTTGCGGACAATAGCGCCAAAAGACAACCCTTTTGGAACACGCGCATTTCGCAATGCTTGTCCAACCAATAATGAGGATGGTGAAATTTCTGCTTCAAGCACTTCCCCATGCCCTTCAAGGACAGAATGCACATCGATGATACGCCCACGCCTGACATGTTCGAGGATAGAAGACACGGTAATCTGCGGCGGGTTTACCACTGCATCAATCCCCAAAGTAGACATTAACGGCACAAAGCCAGGATTATTCACCAAAGCCACCGTATGCGCCGCCCCCATGCGCTTTGCAAGCAAAGCTGAGAGCATATTCACCTCATCATCATTTGAAACTGATAAAAATGTGCCTGTCGTCGCAACACCAGCCTCTTCTAGGATATCGGCATCAAGCGTATCACCACATACAACAGAGGCTGACGGTAATTCGGTTGCAATCTTATGGGCTTGCTGTTTATCAATCTCAATGATTGTGGCAGAGGCACTGGCATTATGCTCATGAATTTTTTCTGCCAGTAACATACCGATATTACCACCGCCAGCAATAACAGCTGTCGCAGCTTCTGTCTCTGTATGGCCAAATGCCGCCATAGCGCGCTGTGTATGATCTACATCACAGACAAAATACACCTTATCGCCTTCTTGCAACTCATCATTACCGTCACGCGGCACAATAACTTGCGACCCGCGCACAATAGCGATGATTGTCATCGATAATTCTGGGAATAAGGATGTTAAATGGCGCAAAGGGGTTGAAAGAATGGGGCAATTTGCCTTGGTAAGCACGCCAATCAGCTGTACTTTGCCATCTGCCATATCCTTGACATCAAACGCCCCCGGCAAGCGCAATTGGCGCTCAACAGCCGATGAGACTTCTTCTTCTGGCGAGATAATATGGTCAATCGGCATGTGGTCAGAGCCATAGAGATCACGAAACTCAGGGTTCAAATAGGCCCAAGAGCGGATACGTGCAATGCGCGTTGGTGTATGGAAAATCGTATGAGCAACTTGTGTTGCAACCATGTTAATCTCATCAGACTCTGTCACAGCGATTAGCAATTGCGCATCACGCAAGCCTGCTTCTGTTAGGACATCAGGGTGAGAGGCAACACCAACCACGCCTCTTACATCAGCATGTTCAACAACACGCTGAATCTTTTCACTATCTGCATCAATGACTGTGACATCATTTTGTTCTGCTGCAAGGTGGCTTGCAATCGCACTACCAACCAGACCAGCTCCACAAATCACAATTCTCATATTTCGCCTCAATTATTGACCGACCGTCCTCAAGCGCGGCTTTTATAAAACGCGCATTTCGATGAGATGCCCCGATTTTACACACATTTTCGGGGGAAATGGTCAAGATCATTATCTCATTTTACTGAATATTTAACGATTTTAGCTTTCTATGCAAAGCAGAACGTTCCATTCCGATGGATTTTGCCACTTTGGAAATATTCCCATCAAAGCGATTTAACTGCTCTGTTAAGTATTGTGCTTCAAACATCTCACGCGCTTCACGCAAAGGGAGCGCATAGATATCTTGCGGCATTGTTGGCGTTTGTTCTGAGCGCCCATTGAGTAAATCTGACGGCAAATCAGCGGTTGTTAGCACATCTGTGTGTGTCTCAGGCGTTAATATCAGCAAGGATTCCATGACATTGCGCATCTGGCGCACTGACCCCGGCCAATCATAGGCACGAAACGCGCTTAACACATCATCCCCCAGCTTTAAGGGCGTGCGACCAAATTGTAGTGCGCCAATTTTCATAAAATATTTCGCCAAAAGTGGAATATCTTCCCGCCTATCTGCCAATGCAGGTACGATGATTGACACAACCCCTAACCGATAATAGAGATCTTCGCGTAAGCGCCCCTCATCTATGGCTTTAGACAAATCTTGCGATGAGGCAGATATAATCCGCACATTCACTTCAACCTCTGCCGCACCGCCAACACGTTTGAACTTTTGTTCTGCCACAGCACGCACCAATTTGGCTTGTGTATGGCTTGGCAAATCACAAATTTCATCAAAATATAAGGTGCCATGATGGGCCTGTTCAAACAGCCCAACAACACGCCGCCCATCTTGAATAGACTCAGACCCAAATAATTCTAAATCAGCGCGTTCAGCAGTCAATTTTGCGCAATTTGCAACCACAAATTTATGTGCCACACGCTCAGAACTTTCATGAATTTTGCGCGCCACAAGCTCTTTGCCTGTCCCTGCCCCGCCTTGAATAAGAACACGGCTAGCGGTTGTGGCAAGCTTATCAACAGACGCTTTGACTGTTTTCATAGCTGCTGATTGACCAATAAGCTCTAATTCTGAAAAATCTTGGTTTCTGGTTTTCAGCTCTTTATTTTCACGTTCCAATTTCGCTGTTTGTATCGCGCGATTGACCGTCAACATTAATCGTTCTGCTTTAAACGGCTTTTCAATAAAATCATAAGCGCCAACTCGTAATGCCTGAACGGCTGTTTCAATCGTCCCATGACCCGAAATCATCACAATCGGCAAATCAGGATATAAAGACCGGCACCATGATAAAAGCTCTAGCCCATCCATATCAGAATCACGCATCCAAATATCAAGGATAACACAGCTAGGCGGGCGTGAGACAAGGTGTTCACGTGCTTGTTTGGCGTTTGATGCTTGTTTTGTCACAAAGCCTTCATCTTCAAGCGTTGCGCTTATCAGAAGACGGATATCTTTCTCATCATCAACAATTAGAATATCCCCGCTCATGCCTCACCACCTCTGTCAGCTGGTAATGTGATCGTTACTCTGGCACCCGCTTTCTTGCCCGCATCATCAAACCGATTGCTCAGTGTAATCTGACCATTATGGTCATCAACAATCTTTTGCACAATCGCAAGCCCAAGGCCTGTACCGCTATCTCTTGTTGTCATATAGGGCTCAAATAACTTGTCCAAATCGCCGTCAGGGAAACCAGGCCCATTATCCTGCAAGGTCAGCATGATATCGTCTGCGGTATTATGGGACAGTAAGAGGCTGATTTCAGGTTCCTGTGAGCGTGCCTCCGAGAGGGCATTTAACGCATTTTGCATCAGATTTGTGACCATCTGACGCATCAGCCCCTCATCAACAAGCATCGCATCATTCATATCTTTATCTGCTTCAAAGCTGATCGTGACCCCTTCATCATTATTCGCAAATAAAGCGACCTGACCCTCAATCAAGGTAGAGAGCTGCTGCAAGGCATAGCGTGGCGCGGGCATACGTGCAAAACTTGAAAACTCATCAACCATTCGCCCAATATCGCCAACTTGTCTGCTAATAATATCAATATATTCCTGATACTTAGCTGACTCCTCTTCAGATTTTGGATTAAACTTCTTTGCCAGCCTATCAGCTGCTAACTCAATCGGGGTGAGCGGGTTTTTAATTTCATGTGCAATACGGCGTGCGACGTCTGACCATGCGGCTTTACGCTGTGCGGCAAGCAAGGCTGTGACATCATCAAAGGTAACAACATAACCAATAATCCGCTTTTCCACATATTCAGCAGAGATACGTGCGCGCAAAGAAATGCGCTTATCCATGACAAACAAATCAATCTGCTCTTCTGCCTTACCTTTGCCTTTTTTCTTAATCACAGATGTCAAAGAAGCAAATTCTGGAATAATCGTGCCAAGCTTTTCATGTAATAATTCAGATGGCTTTCTGCCAAGCAAACTACAAGCCATTTGATTTGGCAATGTCACTATGCCAGTGGCATCAAGGCCAATCACACCTGAAGAAACACCGCCTAGCACGGTTTCGGTAAATTCACGCCTTTGATCAAGCTGTGTATTCGCATCGACAAGCTGAACACGTGCGCGTTCCATCTCATCAAGCATATTATCAATCGAAGTGCCAAGCCTGTGAATTTCATCAAGCCCCTGATTGTCCCCTACCCGCGGCTTGAAATTTCCTAATCGGACTTCATCTACCACAGAGATAACCTGTGATAAGGGAGAGACGATAGACGTTGCCAAATTCAGGCCAATCCATAATGCCGAGAGCAATAACAGCAAAGTGACACCAAAAAACAGCACCGCAAAACTGATTTGCAGATCAAACTGGCGAAAGGCAAGTGACTGATATTCTGAAGCTGCTAACTTTGTTTGATCAACCGCATCAAGCACGGCGGAATCAATAAACCGCCCAACAAGCAAGAAGGCATCCACAAAGGAATTCAGCTTCACAGCCGCCCTCAACTTATTACTTTGCCCACTATTAAAGATAACCACCTCACCATCACGCGCTCTGGTAAGCCAACTTTCATCCAAATTGGTAAAGGTTAAAGAAAAGGCAAATTGTGACTTTGCCAAAATCTGTCCTGTGCCATCAATAATCACCGCTTCAGACAGATTACGAAGCAATGTTTGATTGTTGATATATTCATCAAGCTGACCTGGGTTGTCAGCAAAAACAGCGGCTTCACGATTAACATCATTTGCCATTGCCAGAATTTGGCCACGCACTGAGCGCGAATGCTCTTCATAATAAGCATCAGCCACGTAAACTGATTGATCAATCGCCGTAGAAATCCGCTGTGCGAACCAACCACGCAAGGAAAAATCCAAAACAGAGATTGCAAATAGCGCAACAATAATCGCTGGTAGCGTTGTAATGCCGCCAAATAGCAAAGCAAGCCGCCAATGCAATTGCGAGCCGGCCATACGCTGGCGCCTTTCACTCCAAATACGCCAAATCTGCCTGCCGACAAAGATAAGAAGTAAGATAAGAGCAAAAATGGCACCAATGAAAATCACCTGCAAGAGAGGCGATGAGCCTGCCACATAATCAACACGCGCGAAAAGCCCATAGGTGCCGCTGCCTAAAATCAGCGTGATCAAGATGACAAGATAAGCAAGCCTATCTTCTCTTAACCATTTACGCTGTAATACACCTGTTGTCTTATCGGTCATGATTACTCTTTATAATCGCTACGGTTCTTTGAAATTGTGAGCAAATCTATTTTTTTGCGCAATGTATTTCGGTTCAAACCCAAAATTTGTGCCGCTTTAATCTGATTCCCTTTTGTCAGATGCAATGTGCGCACGATTAATGGCCGCTCTACCTCTTCTAGGATTCTGTCATAGAGGCCTGTTGGCGGCATATTATCGCCTAGCGCATCAAAATAGTTCCGTATATGCAAATCAGCCGCCTCTGTTAAGGAGCTTGCCCCTTCTGGGCTGCCTGCTTGCTTTTGTGTGCCAAGGGCGTGATGGACGTCATGCGCCTCAATCTGATCATGGGTCACAGACATGACAAGGCGCCTGATGATGAAATGTAATTCTTTGATATTGCCTGGCCATTCATATTCCTGCAAGGCTGACAGAGCGGATAAAGACAGGCTTTTCGCTGTGTTAAAACTCTCATTTGCTTGGGTGCAAAAATGATTGGCCATCGCAGGTATATCTTGGCGTCGATTGCGCAGGGGCGGCAATTTTAACGGTGCGACACTGATAGCAAAAAACAAATCTTCTCTGAAATCATCAGCATCAACATGACGGCGCAAATCATCACGACTGCCCATCAGCACTCTTTTTGGCCAAAGCCCCTTAGTATTATGGGGCATTTGTGTGCCATGAGACTCACGATGAGCCTCAATCAGACGCACAAATTGCAACTGTGCCGCAGACGACAATAATTCGATATTATTGATGAATAAGGTGCCACCATGTGCCTGTGCAATCGCCCCATTTGGGCCAAATAAATGTGTTTCATGTTCATGAGGCGGAATTTGCGCACAATTGACCGCACAATAAGCTTGCGCATCCATGCCAGACATATCATGCAAGGCACGCGCAACCTCTGTTTTGCTAGAACCTGGCTCTGCTTGAATTAAAACAGGCACAATCTGCGTTGATAGGAAGGCTAAATTTTTATAGACATCCTGCATGATAGCTGATCTGCCAAGCAAAGGGGCATAGGTGACATTTGGCGTCTCAATCGGGGCTTTTTGCTGAATACCTCTCGCTTCTTGGGAAAGGGCGCGCTGTGTTGTCTCTATCAGCTGTTTTAACTCAAAGGGTTTTGGCAGATAATCTATCACCCCTCTTTGACGTGACTGCACCGCTGTTAGCAAATTAGCACGCGCACTCATCACAATGACTTTTAACTCTGGCAGACGTGACTGCAAGCGCGGCAACATATCAAGCGCATCACCATCAGGAAAGCCCACATCTGTTATCAGCAATGCACCACGGCGTGCCACCGATAAATCCCACATACCTGCGGCAGTCGCGGCTGTATGGACAATATAGCCCTGCTTTTTCAAAGCCGCCGCAATCACAAGGCGCACAGATTTATCATCATCTGCGACAATGATTGAGGTTGGCCCATTGGCATGAGATGGGATGTGCTGTTCATGTTGTAACGCCATCACAGCCCCCTTGATGAAAATTAGAATTTGGATTGACCGCTCCAACAGATGGTTTTTCCGTATTTTGGGTAAGAGGCAGTAATATTTGAAAATGTGTTTGACCTTCTTGCGAATTCACAGAGACCACACCGCCATGATCAGCGACCGCTGAGGCGACAACCGCAAGCCCAAGTCCGCTTCCTTCTGTTTTGTTTGAGATAAAAGGCTCAAATAATATCTCGCGCAATTCCTCAGCAATCCCTTTGCCATTATCAATAATATCAATTTGAAGCGGCAGAAACTTTTCACGCGCTTGGGCTGTGGCAGAGGTGAAATTCTGCAAAGCATAAGAGGTCACAACACGCACAATACCGCCCTCTGCCTGCCCCTCACACGCTTCACACGCATTCTTAAGAATATTCAAAAAAGCCTGTATTAACAGTGCTTTATCACCCATAATATCAGGTAATGAGGGATCGAAATCACGTTCTATCGTAATCGTGCGACCAAAAGAGGCTTGGGTCACTGAAATCACATGGCTAATAACCTCATGCACATTGAGAGGCGCGAAATTTAACTTGCCCGCCCCTGTCATGCTTTCAATCCGGTTCAGCAAATCTGCGATACGATCGACTTCTTCTACAATGAGAGATGATAATTCAGATTGCTCTTTATTAGCGTCTAATTCTATCAATTGAGCCGCGCCCTTAATACCGGCAAGCGGGTTTTTGATCTCATGGGCAAGAAGGCTTGTCATCTTTGACATAGACAGAGCCGCACCGCGCGATAATGATTGGCCACGAAGCTGATCAGCCATATCACGCATTTGCAGTGATATAATCGTCCCTGCCGCCCCATCATCAAGCCCTGTCATTCGTGCCATATAGATGGTCACAAGCTTTTTGCCCAAGCGCGGGCTAACCAAAGTCATCTCTTGATCGCCAACAGAGGGCATGCCGCCCTCAAGGCGCCGTAAAAGGCCAAAGATAGGGCTGTCATCAAGGAAGAAGTCAGATAAGTGGCTTTTCAACAAGATATGGCGGGAACGCTCGAAAAACACCTCAGCCGCATAATTGGCAAATAAAAAGCCATGCGCCTCGGACAGGCCAAAAATGGGATAGGGCAAAGCCTCCATCCAATCATCTTGTTTTTGCGCCATATTTGGGTCTATCTTTTGTTTTGCATCATGATTGTGACGTACTATTTGTGCCATTTAAGCCGCCTCACCATCTGTGATGATGCTCTGATAGGCTGACAACGCCTCAAAAACCTCATCACCTTCCACAGATTTCAACAAGGCTGACCGAAGTTCATCAGATTGTGGCAGATAATCACAATAAGCGGCAAAATGCTTGCGAAGACCGCGCAACCCTGTTGTGCCAACAAGGGTTAGAACCGCATCAGTATGGGCGCGCATTGTATCAATTTTCTGCTCATGCGTCGGGTCTTTGCGCACAGCCTGGCCTGAGATATGATCTGCAATTTTCCCTATCAGCCAAGGTCGCCCCATTGCCCCGCGCCCCACAAGCAAGCCTGCCGCGCCAGATTGCACCATCGCTTGGCTTGCATCCTCAAGGCTTGTAATATCGCCATTCGCGCAGACAGGCACATCAACGGCATCCACTGTTTGTGCAATGCATGCCCAATCAGCCTCGCCCTTATACATTTGTGTTCTTGTTCTGCCATGCACAGCCAAAAGCTTTATGCCTTCATTTTCAGCGATTTTCGCAATCACAGGCGCGTTTTTATGCGCATCATCCCAGCCAAGGCGCATTTTCAACGTCACAGGCACAGATACAGCCCCTACCACCGCACGACAAATTTCTGCCACCGCACGCTCATCTTGCATTAATGCAGAGCCTGATAGGCGATTAGTTACCTTTTTCGCAGGGCACCCCATATTAATATCAACGATTTGCGCACCGCTTAATTCTGCCAATTTTGCCGCCTCTGCCATCATCAGCGGATCCCAGCCAGCAATTTGGATGGATAAGGGCGCTTCATCTTGTGCCGCGCCTTTTAACTTTTGCAGTTCAATCCAAACATTTTGCAAGAACGCATGAGAGGCAATCATTTCAGAGACCACAAGCCCCCCGCCCCAAGCGCGCACCATCGCGCGAAACGGTTTATCTGTGATGCCAGACATAGGCGCCAAAATCACATTATGAGGCAGGCAAATATCTGCGATTTGCAACGGCTGATGTGCCAATTTTCACTGCCCCCTATGATTGAAATCAATATAACTGCTTAATTATTAGGCAAACTATCACAAAGACAGGGCTTTTGCACATGAAAACAGCATATTTTCTTCTAAACAGCACAGCCTATCAAAAGAGACAAATATGGACAGATAGCAGGCACATGGGATACAAAAACATGCACGACCTTGTTCAAATTTCAAACGGCAGATAAGGCATAGATTGCGAATGTCTCAGACAGCTTTGTTAGATGTGATTATTCTTGCCGCCGGCCTATCACGGCGCATGGGTGATGTGCGCAAACAATTTCAAGAGGTGGGCGGCAAGCCTGTCTACCAACAAGCGATTGATAGTTTTGCCGCTCATGAGATGGTGGGGCAAATTGTGCTTGTCGTGCCAGCTGATCATCTAGCTGAAATGAAAGATAGGCATAAACAAGATACTCTTATTATTGTGGCAGGTGGCAGTGAACGCCATTTCAGCACCGCTTGTGGCCTTGCCGCCCTTGCGCAATCAGATGCGCCTTTCATTGCCATTCATGATGCCGCACGCCCCTTTGTGCCGCCGCATATTATCAGCAATGGCATTGCCGCGCTTAACGAAGGCGCACAATGCGTTATTCCTGTTCTGCCTGTCGCTGACACGATAAAGCAAATCGCCCAAGATGATGAGACACGCATTGCTAAGACACTTGAAAGATCACGTTTGCGCCGCGTGCAGACCCCGCAATTATTTGACGCCGCGACCATCAAAACATTGCATGATGAGGCTGATTATGAGGCGCTCGCCCCAACAGATGATGCAAGCTTGGCTGAGGCGGCAGGCATCGCAATCAAGACCATTTCAGGGGATGAGGCGCTTACAAAGCTGACTTGGCCATCTGATCTGACACAAATGAAAGCCGCAAATATGACAAATACTCCCCCACCCCACCATTACAGAACTGGCACTGGCTTTGATGTTCACCGCTTTAAGGAGGGTGTGGGGCCTATCATGATTTGCGGGGTTGCTGTGGAACATGACAAAGCCCTTGATGCGCATTCTGATGGTGATGTGGGCATTCATGCGCTTTGTGATGCGATTTTTGGTGCGTTATGTGATGGCGATATTGGCTCTCATTTCCCGCCATCTGATCCGCAATGGAAAGATGCCTCATCTGATCAATTCTTATCCTATGCCGTGCAACGCCTCACAAAGGCAGGTGGGAGCCTTATTCATGTTGATGTGACCATTTTATGCGAGCTGCCGAAAATTGGCCCCGTAAGGGATACCATGCGCGAGGCACTTGCCAACCTGTGCGCCTTGCCCTTATCGGCTGTATCAGTAAAAGCAACCACAACAGAACGCCTTGGATTTAC
>WTHV01000012.1:0-1923 GCA_011525265.1 Alphaproteobacteria bacterium
ATAACAAGCAGCAGCGACAACGCCTCTTGTCTCACCGCCAACCATAATAGGCTTGCCATTTAATTCAGGATTATCACGCTTTTCAATAGAGGCATAAAAGCTATCACAATCAATATGTGCGATGGATAAGGTTAAGATTTCATCATCAACAACCAGCCGCCCATCATGACAGTGGGGACAGCTTTCAGGGGCGGTTTGCCCACCCCAATAGCCACTTGCATAGCAATCACGGCATAAAAATGTAAATGAATGTCTTAATTGTGCCATGATAGGAACGTAACATTTAAAAAGTTGGTTTTGCAGTATTTTGTTTTCTTCATCACTCAAAATTTAAGGAGCGTTTCATGACTTCTAGACGTTACTTCTTAACAGGCACAGCCATTGCGGCCGCATCTCTTCCGCTAATGAGCCTCCAGCCTGCCCTTGCCGCCAAAGACCCTGTCTATTCAAGCTGGGGTGTTGCCATCAAAGGCACAGACCCTGTGGCTTATTTCACACAAAACCGCCCAGTAGAAGGTCGTAAAAAACATCAACATGAGTATCAGGGGGCAACCTTTTATTTCTCTTCCGCTGAAAATCGCGATTTATTTGCCGCAAACCCAGAAAAATATGCCCCGCAATATGGCGGCTATTGCGCATGGGCCGTCTCGCTTGGCTATACCGCATCAACAGTCCCAGAGGCCTTTACCATTGTAGATGGTAAATTATACCTCAATTATTCACTTGGCGTGCGCTCACAATGGGAAGCTGATCAGGCAAACCGTATCAGATTGGGTGATGAGAATTGGCCTGGCGTGCTGAATTAGGCCTGACTATTTAAGTATCTTCGCCCAATTTTGGCGCCCCTTTTGAAAGCGCTAATGTGGATTTCGAGAAGGTCAAAGGCGTGCGCACCTGTTCAATCCCATCGAGTGTGATAAGCATTTTGCGATGGGCTATGTGCGGGTCACGCAAGGCTTGTTCAACATTATTCACAGGCCCTGCTGGCACGATATGCGCCTCACATAGCGCCAAGATATCAGCCACAGCCATAGATGATGTGAGTGCGGTGATAAGAGCTGTTAATGCTTCTCTGTAGATGACACGGCTCTGATTTGTGGCAAAGCGCTTATCTGTTGATAAATGCGGGCAATCAAAGCCCTTACAAAAGCGGGCAAATTGATCATCATTGCCAATCGCCAAAATGAAATAGCCATCTTGTGCAGGAAATACCGCATAGGGACAGATATTGGGATGGGCATTGCCAAGCCTTGTTGGCGCCTCACCGCTTGTCAGGTAATTCTGTGCCTGATTGGCAAGTACGCCAACAAGCGTGTCATATAATGCCAAATCAATCTGCTGACCCTCGCCTGTCATATCACGATGGCGAAGTGCGGCTTGAATGCCTATCACCCCATAAAGGCCGGTAAATATATCTGTGAAAGCCACACCTGTCTTTTGCGGCACGCCCTCAGGCTCGCCAGTGAGGTCCATGATACCACCCATCCCTAGGATGAGGTAATCATAGCCTGCACGATGGGCATAAGGCCCTGTTTGTCCAAAGCCTGTGACAGAGGCGTAGATAAGCTGTGGATATTGGATGCTGAGCGCCTCATAATCCAACCCATATTTTGCAAGTCCGCCGACTTTAAAATTCTCAATCACAATATCAGCTTGGCCAATCAACGCTTTAATGCGCGCCAAATCCTGCGCATCATTAAAATCGGCTACAAGAGATGATTTCCCGCGATTACATGACAGGAAATAGGCTGAAAATTCGGTATCATCTTTTGTGATAAAAGGCGGGCCCCACTGGCGTGTTTCATCGCCTTTGGGGCTTTCGATTTTAATCACCTCAGCCCCAAGGTCAGCTAGCACCTGCCCCATCCATGGCCCGGCAAGCACACGGGCAAGCTCTATCACTTTTATCCCTTTGAGTGGCGG
>WTHV01000012.1:2023-3486 GCA_011525265.1 Alphaproteobacteria bacterium
CCCCAGCTAATGCCATAGCGCGCACGATTTAAACAGCTAAATGGCCCTTTCAGCCCTTCCACCTCAGGCAAAATTGCGTCCTCTGATACATCGACATCCTGCATAATGACCTCGCCTGTCACAGAGGCACGCAAGGATAATTTCCCCTCAATCTTAGGAGCGGATAGGCCAGATAGCCCTTTTTCCAAAATAAAGCCTTTAATCTTACCACCATGTGCCTCTGATTTTGCCCAAATCACAAATATATCTGCAATAGGCGCGTTTGATATCCACATCTTTGCGCCATTGAGGCGATAGCCTGTTGGCGTTTTCACAGCTATGGTTGTCATTGAACTAGGATCAGAGCCAGCCTCTGCCTCTGTAAGGCCAAAACAGCCAATAAACGCGCCAGATGCTAATTTTGGCAAATAGCGCATTTTCTGTTCCTGTGTGCCATAGGCATAGATAGGATGCATCACAAGCGATGATTGCACAGATGCCATTGACCGAAAACCTGAATCAATCCGCTCAATCTCACGCGCCACAAGCCCATAGGAGACATAAGAGGCACCACCCCCACCATAGGCCTCTGGAATTGTTACACCTAACAGACCTGCGGCGCCCATAGCAGGAAATAATTCTGGCGCCACCCCCTCATTGAGATACATATCCTCAATATGAGGCGCCAATTCACGCGCCGCAAATTGTGCGGCTGTCTTTTGGATCATGCGCTCTTCTTCTGATAGCTGATCAGATAATAGAAACGGGTCTTGCCAGTTAAAATCGCTCATAATGCTATCCTCTGCCCTCTTGAACTTGCCTATGATGCAACAAAGCGCACCTCAATTGGGGCAAGGCCTTCAACCTCACCGACCAGATGATCGCCAATCACAACAGGCCCCACCCCCTCAGGCGTGCCAGTCATGATGATATCACCAGGCATAAGTGTGTAATAGCATGATAGGTGGGCAAGTAATTCTGGCACATTATGAACCATCAATGATAAATCTGATTGCTGGACTATCTCACCATTTTTCAACAGGGAAATTTGTTGTGTGGCTGGCACCCCAAAATCTGAAGCCTTGGTTAATGGCCCCAAAATAGCCCCTGCTTCAACATCTTTACTGATACACCACGGGCGGCGCTTATCCTTTGCGGCTTCCTGCAAATCACGGCGTGTCATGTCAAGCCCCACCCCATAGCCATAAATATGCGATAAGGCGTCAGCTTGTGCTATCTCATAACCTTGCTTGCCAATGGCAACGACAAGTTCGACCTCATGATGATAATCAGATGTGCCAGAGGGATAAGGGGCATCGCCGCCATGCACGGCATTGACTGGATTGGTGGTAAAGTAAAAAGGCGCTGATTTGTCGACGACATCACCCATCTCAGCCGCATGAGCCGCATAATTGCGCCCGACACAGAAAATACGGCGCACCGGAAAAGCAGCTATCTCACCTGTTACTGGCAATGCAAATACA
>WTHV01000102.1 GCA_011525265.1 Alphaproteobacteria bacterium
GTTCTTAGGGGCGGGGTCTGTGATTCACGCGTTGTCTGATGAACAAGATTTGCGCAATATGGGCGGCATCAGAAAGCAGGTACCAGTCACCTACGTCATGATGTGGATTGGTTCTCTTGCACTTGCAGGCTTCCCATTCTTTGCTGGTTTCTATTCTAAAGATATGATTTTGGAAGCTGCTTTTGCGGCCCATACAGGCGTTGGTCAAATGGCATTCTGGCTAGGTTGTTTGGCGGCATTGCTGACAGCATTCTATAGCTGGCGTTTGCTTATTTTGGCATTCCACGGCACACCGCGTGCCTCTGCTGAGGTGATGTCTCATGTGCATGAATCACCAAAGGTCATGCTATTACCGCTTGTGCCATTGGCACTTGGTGCGATTTTTGCAGGCTTCCTTGGTTATGAGCTATTTGTTGGCCATGATATGGCACAATTCTGGGGTGACTCTATCTTTATTCTGCCAACACACCAAGCGATGGAAAATGCCCACCATGTCCCAACATGGGTGAAGTTGCTTCCAATTGGCTTGGCAACGGCTGGTGTTGTAATGGCCTATGTGGCTTACACCTTTGTTCCATCATTGCCAGCTGCGGTCGCAAAGATGTTTGCACCGTTGCATAAGTTCTTCTTCAACAAATGGTATTTTGATGAGCTATATGACGCCATCTTTGTGAAGCCATCTGTGAAGATTGGCGGCTTATTATGGCAGCGCGGTGATAAGGATACGATTGATGGCTTTGGCCCTGATGGGATAACGGCCTTTGTGCTTCGTATATCTCAGTCAGCGTCACGCATTCAATCTGGCTATGTCTATCACTACGCCTTTGCGATGTTGATTGGCATTGTTGTTTTACTTTCATGGTACTTTAGCGGGTTCGGGGGACAATAGGCATGTTACATGATTGGCCTATTTTATCGCTTGTCACATTCATGCCATTGCTTGGCGTGGCATTCTTGCTGATGATCCGCTCTGATGGGGCGGTCGCAGAGACAAATGCAAAATATGTGGCGCTTTGGACATCAGGTTTTACCTTTGTCATCTCATTGGTATTGCTTTTTGGGTTTGATAACAGCGCAAGCGGTTATCAGTTCGAAGAATTTGCGCCGTGGATTTCTGGCACAAATATCAATTATCACCTTGGTGTTGATGGCATTTCAATGCCATTTGTGTTGCTTTCGACCTTCTTGACGCCTTTTGCGATTTTGGCGAGTTGGAAATCAATCACCAATCGTGTGAAGGACTATATGATCGCCTTTTTGGTTCTTGAGACCATGATGATCGGTATGTTCTCATCACTTGATATGTTGATGTTCTACCTCTTCTTTGAAGGGGTGCTTATCCCGATGTTCTTAATCATTGGTGTATGGGGCGGCCCGCGCCGTGTTTATGCCGCGTTTAAGTTCTTTTTATATACACTGCTTGGCTCTGTTTTGATGCTTGTTTGTATGCTTGCTATGTATAATTTGGCAGGCACAACAGATATTCCTAAATTGGCAGAATTTGATTTTGCACCTGCCTTACAGACATGGCTGTTCTTGGGCTTTTTTGCCTCATTTGCGGTCAAGGTGCCTATGTGGCCTGTTCATACATGGCTGCCAGATGCACATGTTGAAGCGCCAACAGCCGGCTCCATGATTTTGGCTGGTGTGTTGTTGAAGATGGGCGGCTATGGCTTTATCCGCTTCTCTTTGCCAATGTTCCCAGAGGCATCAGCCTATTTTGCACCCTTCATCTTCGCGCTATCTGTTATTGCGGTGATTTACACCTCTCTTGTAGCACTTGCCCAATCAGATATGAAAAAGCTTATCGCTTATTCATCAGTGGCGCATATGGGGTTTGTGACAATCGGTATCTTTTCTTTGAATGAGCAAGGTGTTGCTGGTGCGATGTTCCAGATGATAAGCCACGGCCTTGTGTCTGCGGCATTGTTCTTCTGTGTCGGTGTGGTCTATGACCGCTTGCACACCAGAGAGATTGATGCCTATGGCGGGGTAGCTGATACAATGCCACGCTATGCGGCTTGGTTTATGTTTATGATGCTTGCCTCTGTTGGCTTGCCAGGCACATCAGGCTTTGTGGGCGAGATGCTTGTGCTTGTTGGCGCATGGCAGGCGGCACCATGGGTGGCGTTCTTCTCTGCCACAGGTCTTATTCTTGGCGCTTGTTATATGTTGTGGCTCTATCGCCGCGTGGTCTTTGGCCGTGCAGTCAAGCGTGCGGTGCTGAATATGCCGCGTCTTGAGGGCAGAGAGACCTTTATCTTTGTGCCATTAACCATTTTGGTAATTTGGTTTGGTATCTATCCATCATCTTTGCTTGATGTGATGGAAGTTTCGATTACAGATTTGCTTGATAGCGTGGCCATGGCTCATGAAGCCTCTGGCGCGAACCAATAGGGGGTAAGCCTTATGTCTTTTTCTTTTGAAAGCCTCTATTTCGCAATGCCTGAAAGCATTTTGGCATTGGCCAGTTTGCTGATTGTCTTGGTTATCGCTTATGGCGGTGAGGGGCAGGCAAATCGCGTATTGGTCAAAAGCCTTACTCTGGCAACCTATGCCTTAGCGCTTGTAGCTGTGTGGCTTATTGGCCCGCAAACAGCCATTATCCTTAATGATTTATTTGCGGTGAATGCTGTCACGCATTTCATGAAGATTCTGATCCTTTTGGGCGCAATGGCGGCCACATGGATGGTAGATGATAGATGGGGTGAGGGCATTGAGCGCCCTGAATATAACCTTCTGGTCTTGCTTGCCAGCTTGGGTATGTTGTTGATGGTATCAGCCAATGATCTGATGTCACTTTATATGGGCCTTGAGATGCAGTCATTGCCTCTTTATGTGATTGCGGCAATGCGCACCAAGTCTCTAAAGTCATCAGAGGCAGGTTTGAAATATTTCCTACTTGGCGCTTTATCATCAGGTATGTTGCTTTATGGCGCGTCATTCATCTATGGCTATACAGGCTCAACGAATTTTAATGAGATTGCCACAGCCTTATCAGGCGGTGCCTCAGCTGGTTTGATTGTGGGTATGGTATTCCTGCTTGCAGGTCTCGCATTCAAAATTTCTGCGGCGCCATTCCATATGTGGACACCAGATGTGTATGAAGGTGCACCAACACCAGTAACAGCGTTATTTGCGATTGCCCCTAAGGTGGCGGCCATGACATTGATTTTGAATGTCACCTATGGTGCTTTTGGTGCGATTGCCTTCCAATGGGGTCAGGTGATCATGGCTTTGGCTGTTGTCTCGATGCTTGTTGGCGCTTTGGGCGCGATTATGCAGAGCAACATCAAACGTATGATGGCCTATTCCTCAATTGCTCATATGGGCTATGCGCTTTGTGGCCTTGCCGCAGGCTCTCAAGAGGGTGCGACAGGTGTGATGGTCTATATGACGACCTATATCATCATGGGTGCTGCGACTTTTGCTATCATCTTGCTGATGCGCCGCGATGGTGAGCCTGTTGAAAAGCTCAGCGATTT
>WTHV01000278.1 GCA_011525265.1 Alphaproteobacteria bacterium
TCAAAATCCGTTTCTGGTGACAGAGTGGGGGTTCGATTCCCTTCAGCCGCACCATCCTTTGGCATTAAGTGCCCAAAGAATGAAGACTTAAACCTCTCCAAATAACGCCATATGCACTTACCGCTTCAACTCACTTGTTAAGCTATGCTAGCCTTGTGCCATAACAGCATAAAGGGTGGATTGATGAAAATCGGTTTTATTGGCTTAGGCAATATGGGGCTTCCTATGGCAGAGGCGTTGCAAAAAGCAGGTCATGATGTGACAGGTTTTGATATTGCTGTACCGCCAACTGACATCATCTCTCTTGCGACAAGTGCAGAGCTTGCGGTGGCGCAGTGTGAGATTGTCATTTTAATGCTGACGACAAGTCATGTGGTATCGCGCGTCTTGGACGATATCATCCCACATTTGGACAAAGGCACCATCGTAATTGACTGTTCCACCATTGATGTGGCCTCTGCCCGCACCTGCGCTGATAGTTGCAATGAGGCTGGCATAGCGCATCTTGATGCGCCTGTCTCTGGAGGTATTGCTGCGGCGGCGGCTGGCACATTGACATTTATGATTGGCGGTGATGAAGACATTGTTCAGGCAGCCCATCCCCTATTTGATATTATGGGCGCGAAGATTGTGCATTGCGGGTCTAGCGGTGCAGGGCAAGCAGCTAAAATCTGTAATAATATGATTTTAGGCATCACCATGATAGGCACTTGCGAGGCATTTGCCCTTGCCGATAAATTAGGCCTTGATAGGCAATCGCTCTATGATGTGGTCTCTGGCGCATCAGGACAAAGCTGGTCATTGACAAGCTACTGCCCTGCCCCTGGCATTGGCCCAAACACCCCATCAGATAATGATTACAAGCCGGGCTTTAGCGCTGATTTAATGCTGAAAGATTTGCGCCTATCACAAATTGCCGCAGGTGAGACTGGTGCAGATACGCAAATGGGTGCCCTTGCTACAGAATTATATCGCCGCTTTGTAGAAGAGGCTGATGGGAGTGGTCAAGATTTCTCAGCTATGCTAAAGCGTCTAACATCGTAATTTTCTGTTATCAAAAAGACGTCTCATGAATTGGATTACACAAAGCTATCATAGAGCCTTATCTGCGGCTGGCACAAAATTTGCGCGCCTGTTTCTCTATGGGTTTTCCTTTTTTGAATCAATCATCATCCCCATCCCAACAGACCCGCTATTGGCAGCCTGCACACATGCTAAGCCACAAATCTGGCGCAAAATCGCACTCATTTGCGCGCTATCATCTGTGGCAGGTGGAGCGGTTGGCTGGTATCTTGGGGCGTTTTCTGCTGATTATGTGATGCAAATGGTCAATGCCTTGCCTCATGCAGTGATGAATGAAGAAAAATTTACCACAGTGGCAGAGGCTTTTCAGAAATTAGGCCTGCCTCTGGTACTTATTGGTGCGTTTACGCCTTTGCCTTTTAAGGTCATTGCTATATCAGCCGGTCTTTTTGGCTATCCGCTGTTAAGCTTTCTTGTGATTGCGACAATTGGCCGTATCGCGCGCTTCTTGCTTGTTGGTGCGATGGTTCGCTATCATAGGAATGGACGAATATTAATGGCGCTTATCTCAGCGTTTTTGGTACTCGTATTATTTGCCTTTTGGATGATTTCATAAATGGTCACAGCCAGATTAAGTCTTTTATTGTGTGATAATCGCCCGATCATGATAGCTGGTGCCCTTTCGGCAACGCTCCTGACCGTGGCCTTATTATTTGAGCATATTGGCGGGCTCGTGCCGTGCGAATTATGCTTAACACAAAGAGTGCCGCATTATGGCATTGTTGGCCTTGCGCTTATCTCGATGATGAGCCCGCACCAACAGAAAACATGGCGCCCTGTAGGCACGCTTCTTGCCGCGACCACAGCTGGCGTTGGCCTGCAACATGTCGGTGTTGAGCAAGGCTGGTGGCAGGGGCCAAAGGGATGCAGCTCTGCTGTTGATGCGTCTGCAAGCCTATCAGACCTGACGACAAGCCTGCTTGCAACACCAGTTGTGCGCTGTGATGAGATTGCATGGTCTTTTCTTGGCATTTCAATGGCAGGGTGGAATATGTTGATAAGCTTGGGCCTTGCTCTTTTCTTATTATGGGCCACATTAGATTTGCTAGGGCTGATGCGAACAGCCGATGATAAAGAGGTAGGGTAGATGACAGCACAACCTGTAGATAAAAACCGTCTTGGTGAATTTTTGCGTGTAAACCATGCAGGCGAGCGTGCCGCCCAAACAATTTATAAAGGGCAATTGGCCGTGCTAAAAGGTCATGAGCATGAGGCTGAAATCCAACATATGATGGAACAAGAGGTTGAACATCTTGAGACATTTGACAGGCTGTTAAATGACTATCAGGTGCGCCCGTCAGCACTTGACCCCCTCTGGGGCATGGCAGGGTTTGCGCTTGGTGCTGTAACCGCCGCAATGGGGCCAAAGGCTGCTATGGCCTGTACAATTGCCGTTGAAGAGGTGATTGGTGAGCATTATCACAAGCAAGTCGAAGCACTTCATGCCGCGGATCAAGAGCCAGAATTAAAAGAAACCTTAGCGCGTTTTCGTGATGAAGAGCTAGAGCACCGCGATATTGCCAGAGACAATAAGGGCGAAGAAGCGGCAGGGTATCAAATCCTGCGCGCGGTCATTCAAACGGGCTGTAAGGCGGCAATTAAAGTGGCTGAGAAGATATAGACAGCTCTTGCTCTGCTTTATCTTGAAGCAATTCTGAATCCCAATAAAGATAATCGCGCCAGCTATGATGCAGATAGTTTGGCGGAAAATGACGGCCATTTTCTTGTAACTGCCACACAGATGGTTCTTGCGGCTTCTGGATAGGATGCATACCGCAATCAGAGGCAAGCTTGGCCCCTTTGCGCAAATTACACTTACCGCAAGCGGCAACCACATTATACCAATTGGTGCGCCCGCCTCTGGCACGCGGGATCACATGGTCAAATGTTAATTCAGATGCGGGAAGTCTTACGCCGCAATATTGGCACGAAAATTTATCCCGCAAAAAGACGTTAAACCTTGTAAAGGCTGGGTTGCGTGATTGTGGCACATAGTCTTTGAGCGCGATGACAGACGGCAGCTTAAAGCTTGCCGATGGGCTGTGCACTTCTTGGTCATATTCTGAAATGATAGAAACCCTATCAAGGAACACAGCCTTAATGCTGTCCTGCCATGACCATAGAGATAAGGGATAATAGCTCAATGGCCGAAAATCAGCATTTAGCACTAAAGCGGGCGGTAACATGCCAGCATTCATCAAAGGCCCTCCTCTGGTGTCATACACTACCATTTTAGTGAAACACGAGACGAAGCCTATAGCAACCACTTATCTCAATATGTAGAAAGCTTATTGAATAAACATACAAGATATTGTGTTTTATTCAGCTGTCACTGCATGGCAAAATTGACCAAGCCCCTCTAGAAC
>WTHV01000073.1 GCA_011525265.1 Alphaproteobacteria bacterium
TTTTTCTGCGATCTCATCTTGCTTGCCATCAAATAAATGCAACACATGAGCCGCTACAGCCGGTGCACCTATGACAGCAACCCCTGATAGCGCAGGCATTTGCGGGGCAAGCGCAAGAACCGCTGCCCCACCAAGGGAATGCCCAATCAGGAGATCAGGCGCATGATAACTATCAGCTAGCCATCTACAAGCATCTTCCAAATCATGAATATTGCCGCCAAAACCAGAGGTGGCAAATGCGCCTTCTGATTGACCAAGACCTGTGAAATCAAACCGCAACACCGCTATGCCACGTTCTGCGAGACCTTCTGCGATACGTGAGGCGGCAAGACTTTCTTTGGAACAGGTAAAACAATGGGCGAAAACAGCACAGCCCCGCAATTGACCGACAGGATAATTCAAACGCCCTGCCAAAAGATTGCCGTCACGATTTTCAAATGTGACTGATTTTATAAGTGCCATTTACGCTCCTTTTATCTCCTAGCTATTCGCAACATCTACCACAAGGCGACCCTTTACTTGCCCTTTCAAGATTTGTGCCCCTGCCTCTGGCAAATCGGATAGGCTAATTATTTGTGTCATCTCATCCAGCATCTCTTTTGGCATATCCTTTGCAATACGAGCCCATGCAGCAACACGGTTATCATAAGGGCGCATCACAGAATCAATCCCAAGCAAATTCACACCGCGCAATAAGAACGGAATAATATTTGCTGGCACCGCAACACCGCCTGCATTACCAATGGCAGCCGCGCTTGCCCCATATTTTAACTGTCCCAAAATACGTGCCAACATCTCACCACCGACAGAATCAATACAGCCCGCCCATGTCGCACTTTCCATCGGACGCGCAATGGCCTCTGCGACCTCGGAGCGCTCAATAATTTGGCTAACACCAAGTGATGTTAGGTAAGCGCCTGCTTCTTCTTTACGCCCTGTCACAGCCGCTACCTCATAGCCAGAGCGCGAGAGCATGATTGCCGCAACTGAGCCAACACCGCCAGATGCCCCTGTGACCAAAACAGGCCCTGAATCAGGGGTAAGACCATGGGCTTCGAGCGCTTGTATCGCAAACATCGCCGTTAGGCCTGCTGTCCCAACCGCCATAGCATCCTTAAGCGATAGCCCATCTGGCAAAGGCACAAGCCAATCAGCCTTGACCTTAGCGTAATGGGCATAGCCACCATGCCAGGCTTCACCAACACGCCACCCTGTTAGCACCACCTCATCACCTGGCTTGTAGCGCGCATCTGATGAGGCCTCAACCACACCAGAAAAATCAATGCCTGGAATGCGCGGGTAATCGCGCACCAATCCGCCCTTGCCACAAAGCACCAGACCATCTTTGTAATTCACCGTGCTATAGGCGACTTTGACAAGCACTTCACCATCATCTGAAAGGAAATCATGATCGATCTCCTTAAGGTTTGCTTCAAACGGATTATCATCAGATTTTGATACAATTAGCGCTTTGAACATGGTCTTTTCACCTGTAACGTTAAGGTTAGAACTTTCACGAGCCGCTATGGTGAAATGAATCATCATTTCAAGCAAGTGATTTTATAAGAAAAGACATGTAACGCAAAACATAGGCCCCTTAATCAGCTATGGTAAATGAAAAAGACCCGCAAGAATGCTATGATCAACTCGCCTCTGACCCGTCGGCATTGCTTGTTGATTGCCGCTCTGCTGTTGAATGGGAATTAGTGGGCACCCCGAATCTCAGTGCCGTTGGCAAGAAGACATTACTGGTTGAATGGACCACAGCCACTAATCAAAAAAACCCGCATTTTCTAGAGCAAATTAAAGGGTTTGCGTCCTCTGATACGCCTATCATTATGATCTGCCGCGTTGGTGGGCGTTCTGCCGCTGCGTGCCAGTTTTTGGCTGAAAATGGCTTTACCAATGTGACAAATATGCGTGAGGGCTATGAGGGGCGGGCAGATGAGAATGGCCATCGCAATAGTTTTGAGGGATGGCGCGCGCGTCAATTGCCGTGGCATCAATCTTAAGGGGCATCAATCTTAAAAAGGTCTGAGAAAACCAAAAAGTAACAAATATGAATGACCCTTATGCACATCTATTACTTTGTCGCTAAGATTGTTATTTCCTTGAATTTGTTCTAATTTAGAATCAGGATTGTTTAATCTTGAATCAGAGAGATGATTGATGGATTTCGCACGATTTAACCAATTAAGCCATTTACTGCTGAATGATGAATTTGTTCTCAGCTATTCTGGCTATGTATCAGAAGATATACTCAAAGCCGTTGGAGATACGTTGCGTGAACGCTTAACCTCTCATGTGGATAACAGCAATCAAATCCGGAATATCTTTTCTATTTTTGTCGAATTAATGCAGAATATCATTCGCTATGGCGATGATGGGCCGCAACCTGCGATGAAAGATAGCATGCAAAAGCCCTCATTTGGCATTGTTTTGGTTTCGCAATCAAAGGGGCATTTATCTGTGATGGCCGGCAATTATGTGACAGATGATGAGGCAGAAATGCTGATGGGGCGTATCAACGCCCTTGCTACAAGCAGTGACGAGGAATTGCGTCAAATGTATCGTGATAAATTGCGTGAGCCAGTTGAGGCAACATCAAAGGGCGCATCACTTGGGCTGATTGAAATTGCCAGACGCGCCTCTTTGCCGCTAACCTGTGAAGCTATAAAAGATAGTAGTGGCCATAATTTATTCATGATTAAAGCAACAGTCTAACAATAGGGTTACAAGATTATGTCGTCATTTTCACAAAAGGCCACCGCCAGAACGCCAGAAATTCTGCTTGATGCAGATGCTGGGACTTTGGTGCTGTCTGGTGAATCTTACCCAGAAGATGTAACAGCCTTTTACAACACGCTTTCAGATGCGATTATCGCCTTTTTTGATAGCTCTGAGAGCGCTTTTGATGTGTCTATCAAATTGACCTATTTCAATTCTAGCTCTGCACGCTCTTTGATGGAATTGCTTGATTTGCTTGATAATGCGGCAGGTCAAGGTCGGCAGGTAAGCGTGCAATGGTATTGTGATGCGGAGGATGATATCACGCGGGAATTTGCGCAGGATATTTCATCTGACGTCACAAATGTCACTGTAACAATTTGCGATCTAGAGATGCCTGACGCCTCATGAAGCCTGATGCCTTGCTTGAAAAAATCACCGCCCAGCTTAACGAGAGCGCACAAGGTGATGATGTGGCACAAAGCTTAAAAGAGCTGAAACAGCTTTATGATAAGCAAAGCCGCCAACTTGATTCGCTGACAAAATTATCTGACAGCACACAGGCCAAATTATCAGATTCCAATGCCAAGCTTGAAAAGTTTTTGCGTAATTTAAAGCGCTTTGTACCAGCTGGCGTTGTTGATGTCCTATTGCAAAGTGGAGCAGAACAATTACCCACAAATTCACGTCAAACCATCACGGTCTTTTTCTCTGACATTGTGGGCTTTACGACAATAACAGAACGCCTTGACCCAGAGCGCCTCGCCGCGCTTATGACTGACTATTTCACAGAAATGTCAGACATCTGCACGAAATGGGGTGGAACGCTTGACCAATTTGTGGGAGATGCGATTGTTATCTTTTTTGGTGCACCAACCACATTAGGCGCAGAAGACGATGCAAGACGCACCCTTGGCATGGCACTTGATATGCAAGATAGGCTGAAGGCTTTGCGCCTAAAATGGCAACAAGAAGGCCTCACAACACCGTTTGAGGTGCGTATGGGTCTTTCAACTGGCACTTGTAATGTTGGCAATTTTGGCTCAGCCGATCGCCTGCATTACACAGCCATTGGCACAGCTGTGAATAGCGCAGCACGCATCCAATCCTTAGCCAATCCCAACCATATATTGCTCTCAGAGAACACCTACCTATTGGTGCGCGATCATTTTAAATGCCACTTGGAAAAAACAGTCATCCTAAGTGGTCAACAGCATGAGACAATGTTATATCAGGCAGCCTTAAATCAAAATGAATGGCAGGCCTCAACCATCACCGCAGATGAAGAAGGCTATCGCCTTTATGTTGATCCGGCCGCTATCACAGATAAAGCTAAAGTAAAAGCGTTATTGACACGCGCCCTTGATGCGCTTGATACTGGCACAAAATCATAGAGGGTTGCTATGAAACCAACGATTGCTAGAATCTATCAACGGGAATTTAAGACGCCAGCAGATGCTGAAGCCTTTATTGAGGCCACCCATCTGATTGAAGGTCGTATCTCAGCTGTTGATATGAGCTATCGTCTCTATCAATCTGATGAAAACCCCTGTCATATTATTGAGATTTGGGAATATCCTGATGAGGAATCGATGGAATGGGTTCAGTCCTCAATGGAAGGGGCGGTTGCGATACCACGCCGGTTTAACCCTGAAACAAAATTGATCCCCGCCACCATTAAAGTGACACTTGATAAATCAGAATAAACCCTACTGATAAGGGCGAAATGACAAGATTGTCACATCATCTCTGCGCTCTTGTGCGCCTTGCCATTTTTTGAGCAAAAAGGCGAGGCTCCTCACAATTTTCGCAGGCTTGTTCGTACCAGCGGACTCCATAGCCTCAACCATACGTCTTGTACCTAATACACGCTTTGTCTCTTCGCCAATTTGTGTTGGCATGCCATCTGTGATGAGCGTAAAGCTATTGCCAGCAAGCGGGACATTATGGTTTGTAAAATCGCGAGCTTGAGAAAATAGCTGATAGCCAAGCGTATAACGATCGCCCCGCAACCGTGTCACATGACCTGCTTCATTCGATACAAACAGATCAAGTGACGCACCGGCAAATTCTAACTGCCCTTCACTGGCTGTTAATTTGATAACCGCACAATCAAGCCCATCTTTTCCCACTTTATCTTGTGTAATGCCAAGCTGGGCAACAATCCCTCTGTGAATTTGCTCTAGCATTTGCGCGGCAGGCAGTGCCAAAGGTGAGGCGGCAGAAATCTTCTCAAGAACAGATGTTGTAATAAGTGTCATAAAGGCACCTGGCACGCCATGACCTGTACAATCAAAAAACACCAAATAGCGCGCGCCACCAATTTGACCCACCCAATAAAAATCACCGCCAACCACATCCTTTGGCTGCCAGACAATGCTAACCTCGCCAAAATCCTCTTCTAATCTTTGTGATTGCGGCAAGAGGCACCGTTGAATAGAACTGGCATAGGAGACTGAGTCGCCAAAACTTCTATTAGCTTCTTCAAGCAATTGTCTGTCTCTGATGATCTCAGTGATATCTGTGCCTGTCCCGCGATAACCCATAAAGGTGCCATCTTCATCAAAAAGCGGCTTGCCTGTTACACGAAGCATCACATCACTGCCATCTGCTGACGTAATGGCATATTCAAAATTCTTAAAACTTTGATGGGCGTCTAATTGACTGAGATGCTCTTGCCAGGTGGCAGTGATATCCTTGCCTTCCATCATCTGTCGGCGTGTTTTGCCAATAACATCTGCAGGCGCAATTTTTGTGATTTCAAAAAACCTGTCAGAGATATAGGTAAAGCGTAACGCCTCATCCATCTCATAGAACCAATCACTTGAAATATCTGCAATATCTTTGAATTTGCCTTCTGACTCTTTCAACAGATTCTGGCTTTTATCAAGGCGCGCAAAATAGATGCGTGATGCGGCGGCAAGCTTATTATAGGTCCGACTTACCGCCCCTATTTCATCATCACGAAAAACCTCTGCCAAGGCTGGCTTTGAGGGGCGTGAGGCACTCATTGCCTTTTGCAAATTCGCAAGAGGCGTCAAAATCAACCTCTGAAAGACAAAGGCTAGCAAAATAAACACAACCAAAAGCGCACTTGTTGCAATTAGCGCAATCGTTCCTAATTGGAGATTACGCTCATCGGCAAAAAACCTGTCATCAATATAAAACCGGTAATCACTTTTGGTCTGAGAGCGAATAGTGACTTCATGAAATTGATGCTCATCAGTTGCAAATGACTGGCACCCTGCCTTTGGCAAGGATATCACTATCTGAGAGGGGGTGGTGGTAATTGAGGGGCGGTAATCAACACAAATCACCCCATCCTCATTCACCACATCACTCAAAATCTGACGTGCGATTTGCGGCATATTATTGCGCGACGCCCCATCAATGACGGGGGCAAGAACCAGAATTGACCGCTCTAATCTGGCCTCTGCCTCTTCTCTTGCCATCTGGTCAAAATAAAGGCTGAAGAGTGAGATCATAAGACCAATGGCAAGGGCACCAATAAGCAGAGCCGCCACCATAATGCGCGCAAACAGCCCCCAACTGTCCGCCAGTTGTGACGCCCTCTTTATCAGGGGTATTTTATCAATAATCTTGCCAAACACGCCTATGATCTAGCCTATTCACCACTGTTTAAAACCTCATCACCTTAAGCCAAACATAACCATAAAGGATAATCTTTAAAAATAAGTTAACAGGCGTTGAAAGCCGCGCATAGAAATGATTTCAGCTTAAGCAAATTTGCCTGCGCGGTAGTCTTGAACCGCTTGACGAATTTCGGCATCAGTATTCATAACAAAGGGGCCCATTTTGGCAACAGGCTCACCAATTGGTTTACCTGCCATGATAAGGCAGCCAGCCTTTTCACTTCCCGCACGCAATTCTAGTGCACCTGATTGTGCAAAGACACCTAATTGATGTGCCGCAATCACCTTATCACCTGCGTGCATTTCGCCTTCATAGACAAATACCATGACATTATGCCCTTCTGGAATATCATGGGTGAATACCGCACCTGGCTTTGCCATCACATCCATATATTCCACTGGCCATAGAGTCTGAGAGGCACCATCCGTACCCTGATAATGGCCTGCCATAATCCGCACATGAAGCTCATCTGTAATCACCTCAGGGATGCCATCTTTTTGAATATCCTGATAGCGCGGTGCTGTCATCTTATGCTTAGCAGGCAGATTTACCCATAGCTGATAGCCCCATAGAAGGCCTTCTGTTTGCTGTGGCATCTCAGAATGGATAATACCGCTTCCCGCTGTCATCCATTGCACACCACCATCATGGATAATACCCTCATTACCCGCAGAATCACGATGCTTCATCGCCCCTTGCTTCATATAAGATACCGTCTCAAAACCACGGTGAGGATGTTCTGGAAAGCCCGCAACATAGGCGCCAGGGTCGTCATTTTTGAACTCATCAAGCATTAAAAACGGGTCAAGATAATCAATTTGCGGTGTGCCAACAACACGCAGTAAAGACACGCCCGCCCCATCAGATGTTGGCATACCATTCACAACACCAATGCAATTTCTTATCTCTGACATATCATGCTCCCATCTTATATGTATCAATGCGTCATACTCCCCTAAATGTGGTCAAATGCATAAAATTCAAGAGGCCGATATGCGTTGAAAAACGCTAAAGGGGTTTTCATTTCCGTAAACAGACTTATCTAGTAGCTATGAGACATTTTTTAAGACGCCTTTTCGTGACTTCTGCGCTTGTGATAAGCCTTCAGTACGCTGTGCCTGCTTTGGCGCAAACTGATGATGCTGTGCTTGATAATTTATTCAGCACATTACAAGAGCTTGACGATCAAGGTGATGTGTCGCGTATTGTGGCAGAAATTTGGACAAGATGGTCTACCCACCCAAGTGAGCAAAGCATTACCGCACGCCTCAATAGGGGTGTTGCCATGATGAATCAAGGTGACTATGTGCATGCTGAAGGCTTGTTTTCTGACATTATTGCAGAAGACCCTACTTTTGCAGAAGCATGGAATAAGAGGGCGACACTCTATTATATCCAAGGCAAATTTGCTGAATCACGCTATGATATCGCACAGGCATTAATCCGTGAGCCACGCCATTTTGGCGCTTTATCTGGTCTTGGACTCATCGAATTATCATCTGGGAATTACGAGGCGGCTTTGCGCGCCTATGAGCAAGCGGCTGAGGTTAATCCCCATATGACGCAAGCAAATGAGATGATTAAAACACTCAGCGAAAAGCTACGTGGCCTCGCTCTTTAGACCTCATTCTAATTCAATAACAAAGATAAAGGCCCGATTGGCGCATCAGTATTAATACCCACAGATGTTGCCGCAAGCGGTGTGCCATCATCTTCTGTATTGGCCTCTTCGACAGGCTCTTCGCCGTCCTCTGCCTCTTCATCATCTAGGATATCGTTTGAGATAGGTGCTTGTTCAAAGACAGGCAAGCCAAGCTGAATGATCGTATCAGTATCCACCTGAACCACGCCCAAGGCAGAGCTATCTCTAACACCAAAGCTGTTGGCAAAATCAGATGCCAAAGCACCATCACTCAGACCCATATCAATGGCATCTTGTGCGATAACCTGCTCTGGTGCAACGCCTGGCGCCTCAAGTGTAATGCGTCTATCATTCGATAAAATAGCCTGCTCTAGGCGCACAGATGAAACAGGGTTAATCGCCACTGTGTTTGATGCACGCATAGTTTCAATCACATTATTTAATTCTTGTTCAACTGACTGCTCTGCCACCTGCAAGACATATGGCAGGCGATAGAAAGCAAGCGTGCCAGAACAATTCACCTGTGGGTTATTATAGTTAAAGGTGAAATCAAGAACCGCATTGCCATTACCAATAAAGCTTGGCGCGCCTGTACAGCGATAATCTTCATCACGCTGACCTTGTAATAAAGCGCCATCAGAGAAATAGCCGGCATCATTTTGCGATAGCAACCATTCATTCGGACTTAACATATTATCCATCAAGCGACCAACGCGCGCATCAAAAGCGCCCGCAGAAATATAGGCATCATCACGAATTGTGCCCTCTGTTACCGTAAAGACGTTTGATAATGGGGCATCAAAAGCAGCGCTATTGGCAATTAATCTTTGGACATTCACACCAGCTTCTGCCTCAATACCAAGCATTGTGCCAACAGCACGTGCACCAGCATTTTTGCCTTGAATATAGATATCAAGCGCATCAGAGCCATTATAATCAATCTCGTTCAAATTCGCATAAGCATGAACATTAAAGCGTATATCACCATTACCACCAAAGGTGATATCCGCATTGCTATTACCGCCATCTTGAATAGAGGTCGCATTAATTGTGACAGCATCAGTTGTGGTATTATTCGTCACCACACCAGTTAGTGTAACCGTATCAGAGGCATCGATTAACAAACGGCCCGCACCAAGATCTATAACTGACCCATCGCCAATTGTTACATTTTGATAACCAAGACTATCGGCAAGAGAATCTGCATCAATTTCAAGATTACCACCAGATGTTGAAAGGCTTGTATTCTCGGCCATAGTGAAATTATCTGCCACCGAGGCAAGGATATCACCACCGCCTGTTGAGACTGAACCAGAAATGGCCATATTGTCACCAGATGAGAGGTTTAACACTGCGCCATTTGTATCAATGCCACCAACACCCTCAAGATTCAAATCTTCAAATGAACGCAATGTCACAGAGCCGCCATTCGTATCAAGAGACCCAACAACCTTTAAGGTAGAGGCAACCGCCATATCTAAATCACCATTGAGATCAGCCCCTGTCAGGCGCATTGGCTGGTCAAAATCAGTATAGAGCCATGCCCCATCTGTTTGGCTTGTCACGGTGAAGGTTGCGTTATCATCATTGATGGTTGCAATATCAAGTGCCTTATTCTTCTTAAGCTGATCACTATCGCCATCAGCAGGCTGCTGACCAATCGCACCTTGTGCTGAGAGGGCGACATATAAGCCTTTAATATCAGTCGTGGTATCAAGCGCATTATCCAAAATCGCACCAGGGCTAATCAGGTTAATCGCATCACGTGAATAGAAAGACCCGACATTCACATCACCCGTTGCCTCGGTGAGGTAAATACCATCGCGTGAACGACCTGATAATGTGGAGCCATTATCCACATCGACCACAAATTGCTTATCACTTGCCCCAATACGGCCTTTACCTGATTCAAGCAAGATATTCTGACCAGAGACAACCGTGTTGTTATCGTCTCTACCATTTAACAGATTGCCATCCATCTTAATGCGGACATCACCACCTGCCTCAGCACGCTCGATAAGGGTATTTGTCTCAGAGCCTAAATAGACGACATCATCGGCAGAAATATTCACATTGCCAGAGGCACTAACATCAAAATCCTCATACATGGAAATCGTCATAATGCCTGTTTCATTGTCATATTGAGCATCTTCAGATTCAGCTGCCGCCAAGGCAAGACGAGTGGTATTATCCAAGTTATTAATATCGTGATCAGCATTACCTTCTGAGAATAGATCCACTGTAAAGTTATGCGTTAACCGACCCAATGAGCCATTATCAACATTGATCGTGATGTTATTAGCAGACACATTTGTGCTTTCAATCGCCAATGTTGTATCAGCAACCTCTTTGAATTCAATCACTGGAATTTTGTTATTCAGCTGATCGTCTGTCCATTTAAATCCATTTGTGATAGAGGCGATCTCATCTTCGGTCGCACTATAAGAGAAATTATCATTATAAGATGTCGGGTCGCCAAATTTCTCATAGCCCGCTTGATATCTTGTTTGTTGTGCGGCTTCAAAATTCGCAATGCGTGTTGCATTATCATCAAGGGCAGAACGCTGGTCAGCAGTGGCTGTGTAAGAGAAGTTGGAATCATACGCATCCCAGCTTGTTTCATTATCAGAATTTGTGCTGACATTACGAAGCGCGAAATAGTCATTATAGAGCGTTTCAACCTGATCTTGATAGGTCTCAATCGTATTGTCTTTCTTTGAATCTGCCGCTGTGCCTGTCAGCCCCATCTGATCAACAAGGGCATTAAGGTCAGCTATAGCAATCTCATCATCAACCTGCTCAGAATTACCATCAAGCAAGTCGCCATTCACGACTGTAATTGTGACATTGTCACTTGTGATCAATTGGTTAATACGCAAATCACCGGCTGTCTCTTCGACATTAATATTGCCGCCACCTGATGCGATTGACAAAGTGCCGCCATTTTCAGCATCTGTATTCACGCGGAAGATACCGCCCGCAGATGTCGCTGTACCTTCTTCCGCGACAATATCAATTGTATGGCCTGTTAAGACACCACTGCCCTTTAGCTCAACATTCTGATTGGCTGAGAGGCGGATAGCACCTGTACCACCCACATTGATAGAATTGATGTAAAGGCTGCCAGCAGGAGAGGCAACATTGACATTCTGACCAGCACTAATGGTCAAATTATCTGTTTCCGACTGGTTAATTCTAATCGGGTTTGCCGCAGTACCAATTGAACCTGATGTGGCCGCAAGCGTCAAATTACCTGTTGAAATAGAATCTGTCTGTGTTGCGTTCAGAATATCACCAGAAGATGCTGTGATAGATGTTGTGCCATTGGCATTGTCAATCTGGCCACTAATCACAACACCACCATTTGAGGTAACGGAAATGCTGCCGCCATCTTCATTGCCTGAGAAGCCAATCGCAATATCATTATCAGCGCGCAATGAATGGTAATTATAACGCAAAGAGCCAACAACAAAGGCGGTTGTATTATAGTAACGGCAATAGCGTACCATATTTAAAAAGCCGCCCCACCAACAGCGATCAGTGCCAGATTCATCCAAGACCAATGTGCGTTCTGTTTCAATCTGGTCAGCTTTAAAGGTGTAGTCACTTGAATCAGATGTATCAACAAGGATGTAATCACCTTCTGGCAATTGCTCACCAGAAAGAGATTGCGTTTCTGTATTATCAATCGCTTGGCCTGACCAGAAATCATTACCAACATCAAAGGCACTGACGCCCCAAAGGCGCTTTGTGGTCTTTGTGCGGTAATTTGTCTCGCGGTCAACTGTTTGTTGGCCAGACATGAAGTTAAAACGTGCACCAGATTCAGGGCTATAAGAGGATTGCGGATTGCTCACCACATTATCAACAGAGCTTGAGCCTTGGTTATTCGTAACAGTCAATGTGCCAGCATTGCGCGTATATTCGGTGATAAGTGAAGAGCCTAGACCATTATCTCTGAGGCTATCAACAATCGTAATCTTGCCTTCCATGCCACCAGTCGACAGATTAGAAAGGCTCAATTTCTTATCACTATTATTGGTGATGCTGATCTGGCCATAACCATCAGCTGCAACAAGCTTACCATTACCTGTTGAAATGATACGGCCAGCAACTGTCAAATTGCCACCTTTTACATCTGCTGTGGTGACAAATAGCTCTTCTTTTTCACGGTCATATTTCAGCTTAATATCACCAGAAACATAGCGGTTATCATTACTGCCAACAATTGACCCTTCAAGTGTCTTATTCACTGATTTCACTGTCACAATATTGGCTGTCGGATTAGCTGATAGGGCGCTATCAACTTCGGACTGGCTAACGGTGATTGACTTATTGGTGATACCAGCTTGCACAAGACCATTAATATTCAAGTTATTGGCTGAGATAAACACATCATTTGATGCGGCAATCACAGATGAGCTGTTTGTATTGCTAGCAGAAGCAAATTCACCGCCACAATTACTGGCGTGAGTTGTAAAGGTTGGCGCATACATATGTGATGTCGGCTGATTTAGCAAAGTGGCTATAAGTACAGATGTGGCACTATAGCCGTCAGCATAGGTAAGACCTGTGATTTCTTTGCGAAGCGGGTCACAGCCACCTGTGAAAGCACGATTATCCATCTCAGAGATCGTGTTCACGCCATTGCCATTATTATAATCAGAGATGGTATCTGATGTAGAGCCGCCTGTAGGTGAGCTAAAGGCCGTATTCGTGCGGGGGTCACCACCCACATGGAAGACATTCACATCAGCATCAAAGACATAATTGCCGCCACTTGAAATATCAACAGTACCAGCCGCGATTGAGGCTTGGCTGAAGATAGAGCCTGTTTCATTATTCACAGTCACAGTGCCGCGAATATTTCTGATACCGCCATAGCCATCTGTGCTTTCTGTGCGAAGTGCAATCGCAGGAGCGGTAATATCTGAAATACTATCAGGATTATAAGCAGCATTAGCGCTGTCGAAATTATTATTAATCGTCACAGATGGATCAGCCGAATTCTCGCCAGATATCAATGTCAGACCCTGGGTCTGGCCATTAGGCACATTATTCAGATTGATCGTATCAACCTCTGCCCCTGTTGTAACAGTCACACCATTAAAGATGATATTACCACCGCCAACATCAGGGATATCAATATCATTTACCACAAGAGCGATTGGCGAATTATTGGTGATTGTGACTGTCTCACCAGATGGTGTGTTAATCGTACCGCTACCAGCAAGATAGTCAGAGACCACTTTCACATTACCTGTTGCCGCTTCGATATCACTGATTTTAATGACTGGCACAGGCTCACTGCCATAAAGCGCGATGCTTGATTCAAGAACCGTGATACGTGACTGCACTTCATTACGCATTTCGCTAAGCTGATCGGTTGTATAAGATGATGAAGTTGTGACCGTTGTCGTATCAGTCCCATTATCAACTGACTCATCTTGCTCAATTGAGCCTTCTGTATAAGCGTTTAAAACCTCTTTTAAGGCAGCAATTTCAGCACGGACATTGGCCGCGAAATCAACCTCTGGATCAATCGTCCAGCTGGCATTCTCAACAGTGATATTGTCATTTAAATAGCCAACAATCGGTGATATGCGGCTGTCATTATCGCCATCTGCTTCAAAGACAATATTTTGGTCAACAATGCGCTGATCAATTAAGACCCACTGATTAGACGGGTTTTCACTCTCATTATCAAATTGGATAGTATAGCGCTGTGTTGTGCCATTATCATCCACATAATAATCACTTAATGCGGCATTAATGGTAACACTGACATCTTTCTTAATACCTGTCTCAACTGTGCCTTCAATTGTCACACCTGCAGAGCCTGTGGTTGTCTCAGAGCCATAGAAATCAGAATAGTTACCGCCTGTAATAGATTCGCCAGCAGCCTGATAGAGGTTCTTTGCCTCACCATAAGATTTTACAAGCAGATAGTCTCTATCAAGACCAAGTGTCTCAGCTGCTTGCAATCTCGTTGCCATTAATTGGGTATCTTTTGTGCTTTTCAGCGCTGCCCCAGATTGCACCGCAATGGTCGCATTATTGGTAAAGGTAATATCTGACTGGCGTCCTGAATCAATCGGAATGGCTGTGTTGTTCCAGATACGGCTTTCTGTATCAATGGTATGTTCTTGATAATAGGCTGTTGCCAAACGCCCTGAATAGACATCCAATGTACCATCAATTTCTGTGCCAGAATTTGTCTCAAAGATAACGCGGTCAGTCTTTGTGATATTGGCAACGGCACGCGCCTCTGCACCAGCACCCACAAGACCATAGGTTGAGGTAAAGGCACGCACATCAACAAGCGGGGCAGATTGTGTCTCGATAACCGCATCACTCCAGCTTGTTGTCAGGCTGGCATTATCTTCAAAACGAATTGTGCTATTGGCCACGCCTGTTGCCATACTGTCTGAACGCGGTACTGAAATCGCACCACCGACATTAGTTTCTGCCTCATCATCAATCTCAAGCCCAGAGAAAGCAGTAATTTGCGTCAGGCCACGTGCCGCGCTTGTACCCGTGCCAGTGATGGTTGAGAATTCGCCAATTGTGACATCGGTATTTTGCGTCAAATTCGCACGGCTTGTCCCAAGTGCCACAGCAATCGCACCGCCACCACGAACCGCAAAGTTCGGATCATTGACCCCTTTTTTCGCCATTTTATTTGACGCATTAATGACGATATTCGTAGCTGATAAATCAAGATTATCACCAAGTGTCACATCCAAATCAGATGAACCTGTTGAGACGCCAAGACCTGCTGAAACACTGACCCCACCAACATTTGACGCATCAATCGCATGGTCAAACTGATCTTCATTCAACGCTTTGATCGTCGCATTATCAGTGGCTGAAAGCGTTGCTCGATTACCAGATGTGCTATTGGCAAAGGCAACGCGTGTGATGGCTGTATTGGTTGTTTGTGCCTCACCACCTGTGGCGGCAATCGCACCACCTGCACCAGCGACCGTATCTGTCTTAGCATTCTTGGCACTTGTAGCTTGAACAGTAAGATGTTCCCCAGTTTCGATTGTGACGCCGCCGCCAATGGCAATTTGGCTATCTGAGGTATCATCAAGATAAGAGAAGTTCGCACCAATCGCAGCAAGGCCAACTGATAGGCCTGTTGTGCGTGATTGAGACCTCGTGCGGTTATTGGTTGTAATCGCCGTGGAACCTGCATCAGTAATCGTGCTGTTTGTGCCGATATTCACCGATGTATCAACATCAATATCTGTATCAGATACAGTCGCATTTGCCCCGACAAGTGCACCGCCAGCACCAGCAATTGTATAATTATTTGCCGCCTCTAATGCGCCATCACCTGCTTGCGCCGAAATCGTCACATCATCACCTGTAATGGTGACATTATCATAAAGCTCAACTTCAGAATCGCGTGTGACATCAACCTCTGTGAATACGCCGCTTAAGCCAACACCTGCGGCAACAGCAACACCCACAGCATCAACATCATTGCTTGTATTCTCATAAGATGTGATTTGAACGCTGCGATTAGAATAAATCGCACTATTTGTGCCAATAGACGCTTTGGTCTCGCCCTCATCAGAGATATTCACAAATGCACCAACAAGCGCGCCTGCATAGCCCAAACCAGCAGACACAGCCTTTGCTTGATGAGAAGAGTCATTGCGTGCCGTAATCAGCACATCACCTGTACGATTATCATTTGTCCCAAATTGCGTATTTGCCCCAACAACCGCAAGAGAGTCACCAGAGGTGTTAATATCAACAACAGATATACCAGCGGCAGCGATACCACCTGCGACGGCGGCAACCAATACTTCTGCGTCTATATCACGGTCAGATGATACTGTGATATCGGCTGTATTGCTTGCCGTATTAATCGTGACATTATCCCCGATTTCAGCGCGGGCATTTTCCTCAAGATTGACCTGTGCGATTGAGGCAGCCAAGCCAACAAGACCGACAGAAGCGCCAACAACAACTGAATGGACACCTTCAACTGAAACGCTATCATCATCTGGCAAATCAATTGAAATACCATCACCTGACAAAATAGCCGCATCAACTGTAACGCCTGTTGTATTATCGATTGAGGTGTTGCTGCCAATGCGTGATGTCACAGAACCGGCATAATCAGCGACCGCAACAAAGCCGCCAACGCCGACCGCACCAATCGCAGCACCACCTGAGATTTGTGATAGCTCTAATGTTTCTGTGGCCTCTACGCTGACATCACCACCTGCAATGATTGTTACATTACTGCCAATCTCTGCGAGTGTGCTGTCACCATCTGTGCCTTCAACATCTGATTGAATGCCAGAGGTTTGTGCCATGGCAAGCTGATTGGCTTCAGCATCATCATCTTCTGTATAGGCTCTTGTATTTGTCATGGCATTGGCTGAGTCATTATCTGTCTCATATTCGCCGCGATCCTTAGAGGCATTTGCCTCAGCATCTGCCAGCATATTGCCATTATCATTTGTCAAACTATCAGAGGCATTATCTGACATACCGCCACCGATCAATGTCAAAGCAACAGAGCCTGCTGCCCCAAGGCCAACGCCGCCCGCAAATGCGATACCCTGATTTGAGATATCTTTGCGGCTATTGGCATCAACTGACACATCATCATTGGCAGTCAAGACAACATCATCACCAATTTTTGCTTGCACCGTATTGCGCGTGACAGTTGCCACAAGACCAAGACCAACACCCGCTGCACCGCCAATTGCTGCGGCACCTGCTGCACCTTGTGTGGTCACATTATCATTGGCCGCAACACGCACTGTTTGGGTTGCACCATCGCTATAGCCTGAAGCTTGGTTGATAAGCGCATCATCGCCAATTTCTGCAATTGTTGATGTCTTTAAGATGTTGATACCAACAGAGCCTGTCAGGGCAAGACCCATACCACCAGAGAAGCCAATGATATTTTGATTAATGCTTGTATCGCTATTTGCTTCGACAAGTAAATCATCACGGGCGGTGACATTTGCCCCATCACCAATGCGCGCTGTATTTGTTGATTTGGCAACAAGCACACCAAGTGAGGCACCAATGCCGCCACCTGCACCACCAGCCACATTACCAGCGGTTTGGATCATCGCGATATCTGAATCAGTTTTGACAGTTAAATCATCACCAGCTTCGACTGTTGTATTATCGCCAATTTCAGCCGTCACCGTATTATTGACGACAGAGACACCGACAATACCGCCCTGGCCATTGCCACCAACAGCGATAGAGACCATTGTCTGCAAAATCGTATCATCTGTTTTTGCTTCAACTGAGACATCGCGCTTAGCATAGGCATCGCCCAACATACGCGCGCGCACTGTCTTGGCAAAGACTTGCGTATCTGAATCAAGGCTGACCGCCGCCGCACCAGCACTTATGCCGCTTGAAATATTATTCAGCAAGGTATTAGACGCAGCAAGCAAGCGCACATCTTGGTCACTTGCCCCATCATCATTATCTTGGTTAATCACTGTACCAGCACCAACCAAAGCCTCTGTTGTAGAGGATGAGGTCGTAACCGCGACAGTACCAGCAACACCAACCGCACCAAAGCCAAGGCCAACTGGTGCAAAATTCATATCTTCACTTGTCACAGCAGCGATTGAAAGGCCACTGGCATTTTGCGTATCAAAGCTTAAGGCAACTTGCGTGAAATTATCTTCTTTAGAGTTATTATCTTGGTCGCGTGTTGATTTTGTCACGATGCTTGTTGAGCTATTATCAACTGTGCCTGTGGCCGCATCAAGGCCAGAGCCTTGAGCCAATGCGGTAATAGTCGCATTATCGCCAATCTCAGCACGGTTTTCAGATTTCACAACATAAACACCGAACGCACCAGATACACCAACAGCCCCGCCTGAGCCAGCGACAACAATGCCATCTATTTCGATATCATCCTTACTTTCAAGACGAATAGAATCGCGCGCAAAGATAACCGCATTATCACCGATGCTGGCAGAGGTATTATTCTTGGCAACCACAACACCCGCAGAGCCTGTGACACCTACAAGACCCCCATTAATCGATAGAGCCACTTGAATGATATCTGTCTCAGCATCAGCATCAACGGTGATATCACCTTCAGATGAGACACGGGCATTATCATCAATAAAGGCTTTGGTTTCCTTATCAAGGACGACAGAATCACCTGTGATACCAACACCAACAAGTGCACCGCCACCAGAACCTGAGACTGATAAGAGATCTGTATCACTTTCAGCTAGGACAGCGACATTTTGCGCTGAGTCATTATCTGATTGGTTCACAGACGCATTATCACCAATAAAGGCATGTGTTTTTGAAGTGGTCTTTTGTGCCATCACCACACCTTGGACAGATGTGATACCTGCACCACCTGCTGAAAGCGCGCCAGAATTGACGCTCTCAGATGTGCGGGCACGGATAAGCATATTACGGCTGGCATTAACCTCAGCATCATCGCCGACATAGGCTTGCGCGGTATTATTCACAAGGACAACACCAACTGTGACGCCAACACCGACAACACCTGCCCCGCCAATAGCCCCTGCTGTAAAGATGGTCTCGGTCGTATCTTCAGCCTCAACAGTGAGGTCTCTGCCTGCATTCACAATCGCACTTGATGCGATAAAGGCCTTTGTTTGATTCAAAGATGACGTATTATCTTCATTATTAAAGCGCGTACCGATATTGGTCTCTGCCTGCTTTGAATCAATGGTTGAGGCAACCTCAGAAAACTCATTACCTGTGCGCGCATAATCACCATCTGATTCATTATCATTAATGATATTTGAGACAATAAGCGCGTTATTGCGGCTATCTGCCTCATCAGCAAGATTATTATCGCCAGAGCCTGTCATCTGCTCATCTGTCTCTTCATCCGCTTGCGCACCGACAAGGATAACAGCCACATTACCTGCAACAGACACCGTACCACCTGCGGCACCAGCAAGGGTGAAATTCTTCGTTGATTTGGCTGAATCAGCTTCGACTGAGATATCTCTTACCGCGCTGACCACACCTTGGATAGACGCTTGCGCTTTATTATGCACCACAAGCGCATTCAAAGACACACCAACACCAACTGTACCGCCGCCGCCAATGCCGCCAATCACATCAATGGTTGTCACACTATTTGTCGCTCTGACGGCAACATCTTGTGTTGTATAGCTGGCATTATCATAGCGCTGATTGACCCCGCCAAGAATTTCAGCCTTGGTCGTTGAATCATGAACCTTGATACCAGCTGAGACAGACACACCAACCGTGCCACCAATGCCGCCAGCCAAGACAGCGGCAACTGAATTTTCTGTGCTATCTGCTGTTACAGAGGTTGTCCCAACAGCATCAACTTGCGCTGTATTGCCGATAATGGCAGTGGTTGTCCCTTTGACAACAGCGACCCCAAATGAGGCACCAATACCAGCCGTTCCACCACCGCCAACTGCACCGGCAATCTGAATCAATTCAGAGGTCGCATTGGCATCAACAGCCACATCATTTTCCGCGCGCACATCACCATCAATGCGGGCATTTGTGTCATTAACAATGACGCCAACAGATGCGGTGCCAGCAACACCTGCGGTACTGCCTACACCGATTGTGGCAGCAGAATTAATGACCTTGTCGCGCGCATTGGCTTCAACAATGACATCTCTATTGGCTTTAACAATCGCATTTTCAGCAATATAGGCATCTGTATTTTTAACCTGAACAACCACATCAGCGCCAACACCCACACCAGCAGAGCCAGTGCCAACACCAAGGGCAGCAGATAAATCAACCCAATAGGTATCTGAAATCGCTCTCACCGTGACATCTTGATCAGAATGCGGGCTTGTATTGGTCGCATTAATTGTTGCGCCATCACCAATACTTGCCTCAGTGGTATTAATCCCAACACCTGCAGAAAGCGAAATGGCAATCGCGCTATCAGATGAGACCGCACCAGAAGCGGCGATTGAAATCACATCTTGATCAGAGACAGCAGAGACAGAGACACCACGGCGTGTCTCGGTATTGCGTGTTTCTGTTAAGAACAGATCCTTAATATTCTCGAAGGTGAAATTATCATTGAAATCAGCAAGTGCGTTGCGTGTTTCATTATCACCACCACCAAAGATACCATCTAGCAAAGGAGATGAGGTATAAGTTGAATCAATTTCAACTTGCATCGCCTCCTGGCCTTTGGCTGTGATGGTCGCATTATCCAAAATACGGGCTTTGGTTGTGCCCATAAAGACTGCCGCACCAACCGCACCTGCAAGTGCTGTACCACCTGATGAGAAGCTGGCCGCAGGCTCTAGCATAAAGATATCTGTATCATCACCAGCATGAATACCAACAGAGCCATCTGTTGTGATCACCGCATCAGAGCCAAGGTCAGCATAGGTTGTTGATTTAATCAGACCAAATGAGACAGACCCCGCACCTGAGAAACCACCTGTTGAGGCTGCAATACCGACCGTTGTGGCGGTCAGATTTTGCTCCGTATTGGCGCTCAGCATCACATTATCATCGGCGATGACAGTGCTGTTAATGCCTGCTTTGACATCTTTCCACATCACATTACCGGCAAGCGCAACACCAACAGAGGTTGAGCTTGAGGCGGCGAGTGTGCCTGTTAAATCAAATAAGGTTGTATTATCGCTGACTGCTACGTCCACACTTTGGGTTGTGCTTGCGCTATTGAGGGTGCTGTTATCATTAATATCTGCGCCTTCTTGGACAAGCGCATAGCTTTCGCCTTTAATCACATTGGCAGATAGGGCGCCAGATATCGCATTATTCGAAGTTGATACCGCAGCAGAAATAATGCCATTGGTAATTTCTTGGCGGGCATTCACACCCACATTCACATTACCTGCCGCATTAACAGAGATATCATTGCCATTTGCCGCATTACCAATGATCGCCTTTTTATCTGCTAGGAAGACATTGACCGCCAATGAGCCACCCGCAGAATTACCACCACCTGAGCCTGAGATGGCAAGGGCAAAATTGCGGATATTCGCATCATGATCTGCATTCACAGAAATATCACCATTTGTGGCTTGGATGACGGCATCTTCGACAATGCGCGCTTCAACATCACTATCCATCACGTTAAAGCCAAAGGCGCCAGCAAGCGCGAGATCATTGCCTGATACACCACCTGCGGCCATATAGGTTTGCGTTTCTTGTTCCGCACTTGCCAAGATGGTTACATCACCTGAATTCGCGACAAGGCGTGTGGTTGTATTATCATCACTATCGCCATTATCGCCGACAATCGCTGCCACATCTTCGCGCAGGTAAATACCGCTAATAGAGGCGCCAATTGCCTTTTTATCTGTTGAAATAGCAACGGCACCAACAAGCTGTTTGGCATCTGATTCATTATAGGCCTTTAGCGTTACATCATCAGCTGAAATAACAACACCCTCACCGATGATAGCCTTGGTGCTACCTTTAGAGACTGTCACGGCCAATGACCCTGTGCCGGCATTACCACCTTGTGCCACACCGCCCGCAATTGCCTCAGCGTAATAAGACGAATTCTGCAAAATCGCTGTGTAATTGGTTGTCAGATAATCTTCAGTTGTGGTGCTATTATCTTCTGGGTCGAGGGTAAATTCACCTGCCGCTGAGGATAAATCCTCCGCCAAAATCGTCGCATTGTCACCTGCTGTGATGGTTGAATCCTCACCTATCTCAGCTTTGTTTGTATCAACCACAACATTCACAGCAATAGACGCACCAACGGCTGTTTTATCACCACCATCACCGCCACAATTACCTGGATCATCACAGGTAACATCAGATGCCACAGCAATGGCCCATGCACGATTGACAATCTTGTTTGTCGCGGTTGATTTCACCGTGACCTCGCCAGGGGCTGTAATCGTAACGCCGCGCCCAACAAGTGCTGATTGCGTATCTGTTGACACAACAAGACCAAGCGCACCAGCAACGCCAAGCTCACCACCACCTGCACCAGCAATACCCTCAGCAGACGCAAAAGAGCGGAAGCTGTTATTATCTGAATCTATGCCTTGATTTTCTGACGTGCTTGCCAAAATAGTGACATCACCACTGCTTTGTGAATTGGTAATAGTCACCCCATCACCAACCTCAGCTTTGGTGGTCTGGCCTGTCTTAAGCAAGCCAACACCCACCCCAATTGACTGATCAGCAAAGACAGACATGCCTGAGCCGCGTGTGCGGTAATTTGAGTCATTATGCGCCTGAAGCGCGAAATCATCGCCAACCGTAATGCTGAGATTATCAGCCGTTGTGGCTCTTGCGGCATGCTCTGACCAATTTACAGCAACTGAGGCGGCAATATTGATAGACCCTGATTGCTGTGCCTCACCGCCAGATGTCTGACCCGTTGCGGCATCAGAGCCTGTTGTATCGAAAGACGCCCCATCACCACCTGTGAAACCACCATTTAGCGCCTCTAATGACGTAGGCTTATTATTCACATCAGCAATTTGATTTGTGCTTTGTGTCAGCTGATCTGTGGTCTTACCAATTTTACTGGCATATTTATCAACCACCGCACCAGCGGCCACCGCATCTGCCAGAGCAATATCTTGGCTATCAGCACGCGCACTCAAGCTAAAGCCGCCTGTTGTCGAAAGGTCACGATTAAGACGCGTATCGACATTTTCTAGCGCCACCCCAACCGCAACAGATGCCCCCACAGCAGTCTCACTTGCTGTGACCTCACCCTTGGCAGTCGAAATCGTTTTGGTGATAGCAGATGAGGCAATGGTGATATTATCTGTGGCATTAATCGCAGAGCCAGTGCCAACATAAGCATCAACATCTTTTAGCAAAATACCAACTGATACCGCCGCATCCAATGATGTTTTCGCATCATCACCACCTGCCTCACTTGGCTTTGCACCAGCAAAAGCAGATGTCTTTGTTGTTGTCTCAGCTGTAGCTGTGACAGATACAGCGCCTGTGTTACTGCCAAGCAAATCAGCATCATTATCAAGAACGGCTTGGGTCTTTTCAGCTACAATGATATTCAGCGCAATACCTGCACCAACACCAACGCCGCCTTCAGACTCCTCCTCATCATCGCCGCCGCCATCACTATCAGATTGAGTCGCATTATCGACGCTTTCTTCGATATCGTCTTTGGTTGCTGCTAATGAAAAAGCGCCATCTTGCTTGAACATTTTCATGTCCTTCAATGCGCGCAGCTCTTTTGTTACCCCAGACCAAAGCCCCTTCACCTCGCCCACAGTTGCCTTTGAATTGGCATCATATTTGCTTTTGGCACCTGCCACGATTAGCACATCACCAGAGGCGGTGACATCCGTGCCAGAATTGATAATAGCTTTGGTGTTATTCTTTAGAACGATATTCAAGCCAACTGCACCAGCAAGCGCAAATTCGCCTGTGCCAACACCTGCCACCGCATCAGCGTAAATCACATTGGTGCTATCAGTTGTGTTATCCTCTTTGACCTTATCAAGCATGGCCGCACGCACGGTCAAATCGCCAGAGGTAATGGTGACATTATCACCGACCTCAGCGATATTTTCATTATCGACAATATTCAAGCCAACACCGCCGCCAATATTATAATCACCATCTGTTGCAGAGGCATCAGCATCAGCAGAGAAATCAGCATTACTCAAGCTTTGCACTGTAACAGCGCCAGAGCCGGCATTTAAGGTCACCCCATCTGCGAGTGAGGCTGTGGCATCAGATTCGGTATAGGTCACACCCATTGCCGCACCGACTGTGATCTTTGAGCTAGATTCATCCTCGCCATCACCACCAATGGCATCATCGGCATCGGTGCTTTGGGCAAAATCATAACTTGTGACACTGTCACCTGGTTCTACGACAGTGGCGATAGAGGCGTTATTTGTAGCGCCATCAGTATCAGATGACATTTGTGATGAGAAATCATAAGTGGTCGCATCATCATCTGAGTCAGACGTATAACCTGCAATCACAGATGAGCCTGCGGCAGACGCATCTTCTGTGCTGTTATTACTCGCATTATCAGGCGTGCTATCATCTGAATCACTATCGCTGCTATCATCATCTGAGGCTATTTTCGCAGATGATTTTGCCGCCGCATTAATCTGCTTATAGGTCGAGGCGGTAACAGTGATATCACCGCCATTTGTTGAAACATCACGCTGAATTTCGGCTGTGTTACTGTCAAGGGCGACAGTGACAGCGGCCGAAATACCAATCGCGGCATTGCCATCTGAATTCGCTTGTGCCGTGCCATCAGCGGTAGCGGCAGATTTCAATGTTTGGGTTGATGAGACACGCACACCGCTTTGTGTTACAATGCCGCTCGCAGATTGTTCGATAATGGCACGCGCTGTATTACGCGCGGCTGTTACGGCCGCAAGTGGGGCAATTGAAATGGAACCTGCACCAGCACCTTTGGCTTCTGATTCTGTCGCTGAGCTCTGAATAGCGGCAATGCTGATATTATCTGGATTATCACTTCCTGTGAAACGTGCGCCGCCTTCGAAAATAGCCTCAACATCATTTTTATGTGTCGCAACAGCTATCGAAGCGCCAACGCCCAATCCACCACCATCATTGAGATCAAGCTCTGAATCTGTTTCAGATGAGTTATCACTATTGAGGGATTTAAATAATCGGCCAGATACCAAACCCGCCTTATCCGTTCCATCAGCAATGACCTTTACCTCAGTATCATTTTGCGCTGTCAAGGTGAGGTCTTCATCCAAATCAAGTGTGGTATTATCACCAATGCGCGCGGTGGTATCATTCACTTCATTAATGCCAACAGCAATCGCACCCGCAATGCCGACACCATTATCACCGCCGCCTTGGCCAACACCAGAAATGCCATAAACAGATGAACGGCTCTGATTATCCATCTCGCCTGTGTAAGAGGTTGTTGTAGCTGTGACATTTAAATTATCTGCAGTCACAAGCACATTGGCATTCGCGCCACCATCAATCTGGCTTGTTAAGGTGCTTTCGAAAATTTGGATACCAATACCGGCCTGTCCCCCAAAGGACGCATTATCTGTGCGCCCCGAAGCAACAGACTGTGCTTGTGAGACAGCTTGTGCGGCCACTGTCACATCATCGCCTGTGATTTCTGGCGCATCTGCTATGCTTGTGTTTGAGACGCCAATTGTGGTGTCTGTGTTATTGGTGATCTCGGCATAGGTAACAGCGCCGCCTAGCTGGAAATTAGTGTCACTCTCTGGGCCAAATGAATCTGGCACCACATCAAGCATATCTTGGAAATTCGACTTCAGCGCATCTTGCAAATTATAGCCAAGAAAATCGACATCCAACGCATCGGTATCATCCACACCTGCATCAAACTTTGATGTGACAGTCTCGGTAAAATTATCATCTTGGGTCGCGCGTGCCGCTGTAAGGGCAGATAATTCTGAATCAGCTAGGATGGCAATATCGCCAGAGGCTGTGATGCTCGCATTATCCAAAACAGAGGTTGAGGTATTATCATTAATGATAGCCACACCAACCGCAATTTGACCTGAACTACCTGAAATACCAAACGCAGATGAATCAGCCACTGTTGTGATATTGGTTCTTGTACGCGTGCGCAACATGACATCATTGGCTGTGATGGCCGTATTGTCACCCATCTGCACAATAGCCTGATTATCAATCGCAGAAAAAGCCCCTGTAAAGGCAATGCCAACTGATTGAGCGGTCGCTGTCACTGTTGATAGAGTCACGGCCTCTGCGGTGACATCTACATCACCTGTTGTAGCGGTGAGGGCTGTATCATCAGATAGCGTAATCGATGATTTAGAGGTCGTCACAGCCACAGAGACATCTGCCGGCAAGAGGCTAGCAAGATTTGCCCAGCCTTGTTTTGACAGGTCAGTGTTAATTTCTGAACGGCTATTTAAAATAATCGTATCATTCGCTGTTACGTCAGAGCCATCAATCACGATATTTGAAATGGCATCACGTGCATCAAATTGCACAAGCACGCCCCCTGAATAGCCAGGTGCTTTTTGCTCTGCCACGGCTGAGAGGGTGATATTATCACTTGCGGTGATTGTGCTTGATGATAGCACAGAGATTTCCGCATTTGCTTGGGCGGTTGGGTTATCATAGGCCCCATCAGGGTCAAATCTGGCATAAGCATCAAGGGTCACATTGCCGCCTGTCAGGCTCGTGCCAGTTAAGGTGATAGAAGCATTATCCCTGTCATCTACATCAATAAGAATAGCGCCTGCCTCACCAGAGCCGCTCGCACTGGCATTGATTTCAGCCCCGTCATTGGCAATCACAATACGACCATCAAGGGTGATATCACCCGCATTATAGGTGCCTGTTGATCGGCTTGTAAGAAGCGCGCCTGCGCCAAGCGTGATATTATCTGATTGCAAGATGATATTACCTGAATCAGCAATAGAGTTTGCTGTGCGGTGCGCTGAGGCATCACCTGCCGCACTCACGCGGCGGCTTGAAACCGTAATATTATCTGAGATAGTAATGCTGTTTGAGGCTTGTAAGGTAAGCGCGCCCGCATTCCAGCTTGTGTTATTATCAGCATCCGCTGAGCCGCCATCTGTTGTGGCATCACGTAATAAATCAGCCGAAATCACAATATCTTCTGGGTCAATTAGCACCGCACCATCTGTGCCATCTTGAGCCGCCGCAGATAAAGTACCACCTGCTAGCTCCACAAGACGTTGTGCTGAAAATTCAACAAAGCCGCCATCACCTGACGTACCACCATCCGCAGATAGGCGCGCACCGCGGCCTAAAATCGCGGCATCATCGGCAAAGGTAATCACCGTGCCACCATCACTATTGACGCCCTGACCATCTGCAGAGAGATCAGCGCCATCCGTGATTGCGATATCATCACCAGCGCGCACATCAATCATTCCGGCATCACGATTATCCGTGCCATCTGCGCCAAGGCGGCCAGCAAGCATGACATCATCATCAGCCACAATGCTGATACCGGCTTCGATATTGGACATATCAATAACGGCGCCGCCAAGGCCGCCTTCATTCATATTCACCAAATTTTCAATAGCAACAACGCCATTTTGGCCTGTTTCAACAATGCCTGTTACGGTGACATCATTGGCAGAAATTGCGACATTATTTGTGGCATTCACCGTGCCTCTGACTGCGATAAGGCCATGAGATGATAGGGGTATATCACTATCTTGGACGCGCGTGACTTGCGGTGCGCTTATCATGCCATTCGCACCAAACATATTTGTCATGAAATCTTGTGTCGGCGTTATCAGCTTGGCAGAGCCAACATTCATCACACCTGTCTTACCAACCACAACACCATGCGGATTCAAGAAAAAGACATCACCGCCAATTTTCCCATCCTTATAGGCATTCAGGTAACCATCAATCACAGTTTGCTGGTTATGAACCATATTCATCAGGGCCGTGGCCCCATCTGGCAAAAACAGATTTACCTCATTACCCTCATAGACATTGAAGATGGAAAATGAGTTAAAACCCGTATGTCCAAGGACAGTGCTTGTGTAGACATCTGTCACATTCTGGTTGATGACAAGGTTCGTATTTGTGCGCCCATCAAGGACAATTTGCGCATCTGATGACTGCGCAATCGCATAGGGCGGAAACGCAAATTGCAACATACCGGTAAAGTATGTTGCAATTCGAAACCCTTTTGATTTGCGCCACTCACGAAACATCGCTTTTGGCCTATCCTGTTTTTCGCATAATAAGGCTACCCGCGATTATCATCTGCTGATTGCGCATCATCGACAGCTGGTGCTGATAATGTTTGCAAACATTGCACATTGATAAGATCAACACGTCTGCCATCATATTGAATGAAAACCGTGTTACATTCATCATTGGCAGCTTTGTTGATAATATCATTATAAATCTGAGCTGAAGCTTGCCCCGCACCACGCTCAATGCCAAGGCGAAGGCCTGAATCATAGACATTATTTTGCAAATAAGACCAGCCTATAAGCAAGAATGCCATTAGTGAAATCACAAACCAGCCAATCAAAAAAACTGTGACAAGATTTAATCCTTCGCGAAACATCTCTTCTACCTCGCATTTATTCAATTATTACTAATATTTACTAGCATAGTTTGATTCCGCATCGCAAGTTTTGCGCGATATCTCACTAACCTTTATCATTGCAACCTGAAACGAGCTGATAATGAGAATTGGAAAAGCTCATCATCATAGAATTCCTTTTCCTCTTCATGCACAGAGCCATCAAGCGGTTCTGACCAATAGACATCAAAGGTTAACAGATTGAAAATAGACGGAATTTGCAGACCAACACCATAGCCAGACCAGTAATCTGCGCGGCTGCGGACTTTATATTGTGACTGCGCCATCATATGGTCAACAAAGAAATAAGGCTGTGCTGATGGCATGAAATCTGGCAAAGACACCTCTTCCCAATTTGCCAAATCTGTGCGCAATTCACCTGAGACAAAATACCCTTGATAGCCAGAGGATTCACCAGGCTGATAGGCGCGCACTGATGAGGGGCCACCAACTGATAGAATTTCAGATGGCATATTGATCATATCTCTTGCATCAGAATAGAGAAATTTTGCCCGCCCATTAAGCGTCCATTTCTCTGATAGGAAATGAGAGGCATTGGCATCAATATCAAGTTTTTCCATCCATTTTTCGCGTTCAGGAATTTGCGTGACAATATTCAACGCATGAATAGATGGCGCAACAGAAATAGCCGTTGTGCCATTATTAAAGCTGTATGGTATGGCGAGTGAATATTTGCGCACCTCAGATTTTGAGAGCATATCGCCCGTTACAGGCTGAACAAGGTCACTTTTACTCACCCCATAGGAGGCTGAGAGATAGAAAGAATAATCATCGCCAAAATAGACAGGCTGAGAGAATGTGGCGGCAAAAGAACTTGCTGAACCACGATAGCCGACCGTCTCTTCTGAGCCAGCAACAATTTTGGTATCAGAGTTTGATAGCGCAAGCGAAATATTGCGCCCCTTATGGTCAAGCGGCATTGAAAAACTGCCTGACATAGAGGTTGAGCCTTTACTATCTGAGTAAGTGAAAGCTGTTTCATCATCTCTGCCAATCAGATTATTTAAGGTAATAGACAAGGCATTTTGACGCCAATCAGATGTTTGGTTGGCATAATTATTTATCGAAACAGACGGTAATTCCACCTTATCAGGCTCTGCCACATCAACAAAAATATCTGTTTCACCAAAATCAGAACCTGGCGCTAATTCCGTCGCAAGCTTGCTTTTGTTTGATAAATTATAGGTGCGAATAGATTGCTCTAGCGCTTTGAGTGAGATGAAATCACCTTCTTTGGCGGCCAAATGCGCCAAGACAAATTCTTCTGAGAGATCATCGCGATTTTCAAGCGTAATTTTTCCGACTGTTGCCTCGACAAGCTGAATTTGCACAACACCATCTGTGACAAGCTGTTCTGGCAATAAGGCGCGTGATAATTCGAACCCTTTGTCAACATAAAGCGCATTGACCCTATCCAAAATGCTCTTAATCGCCTCAAGCGTAATCGGCGTGCCAAGCACCTGTTTTCGTGCCGCACGCAATTCACTAGCTAGCAATATCGCACTTGGCGAGAAATCAATATCTGTGAATGTCTTTGGCGATGTTGCGGCAATATCAAAACCGGGGGTGAGAGAATAAGGCGGCAAATCAGGCTCAGATATGAGGGCAGGTGCCTCTGCGGCGGTTTTTTCCTCTTCTGATATGTCATCTTTTGTGGGCACATCATCAATAATAATAGCAGGCGCATCAGCTTTATCTGCTTTATAATCAGCGACCAAATCATCTATCGCCTCTTTTATGACCTCTTTTGCATCAAGCGTATCTGCTATTTCTGGCGGGGTAGGGCGAATTTTTGGACGGGCAATAGAGACGATAATCTCATCTTTTGCCTCATCTTTATCTTGTGTGTTGATAGCCTGTTCAAGCGCGGTGACATCAAGCGTCTTATTGGCATCATCTATGACGATATTTTCGACAACATCTGCATTTGCCACAACAGGGCGTTCACGAATAATTTGTGAAAGGCTTGCGCTTCTGGCTTGCCCTTTTTGACCATCTTGTGATTGCGGCTCCACACGAACAGTGATTTGGGCACCAATATCTTTTGCACCAACTTCATAGCTTGGGCCATTCGCATTTGGTATGACAATATTATCACGAAGCCAAATAAAGCGCGTATCACCCTCACTATCACCTTCATTATCATCGATAAATTGATATTGCGCTATCAGCGCTTCACCTGTTTGAGGCGTGCCGATAATGGCAAGATCTTCAATACGTGGCGGGTAATTTGCTTCCAAAATAGTGGCATTTACCTGAGCTGTACGACTATCTGCTATTTGCGCATCATTGCCTTCATAAACAAGCTGGGCTGAGAGTGATTTCCCCACATCTGCACGTTGCAAACGATAACGGCTTTTGCTTGCGCCCGTAATTGGCAAGCCATCGCGGTACCATTGCAAACGCAACCTGCCACCTGCCTGCTGATAGGCTTGTTCATTCACCGCATAACGAGCAATCAACTCTGCATCTTCTTGGGCTGTGCCTAGAATTTCAAGAGCTGTAATAATGGTGCCTGTAGCGGGTGGGCGCAATGGCAAAAGGACTGTCATCTCAGGGGCATCAGCCATTTCAGACTTTGTTTTCACGCGCACCGAAACCACAGTATCATCATCATTTGCGATGATAGAAATCTGTGTAACATCTATGCCTTGCGCCTTTAATTTAACAGCCAACGTCTCTGTAATATCTGCCAAATAAGATGACCGCACACAACCCGTCGAAAGCACATTTGATAAGGCACTCTGCTGTTCACTTGACCATGCGAAATTATGATGTATTTGAATATAGCGTGGCAGGATATCACAATCAGATGCCGCAAATGCCTGTGAAGGCGCCATGAATAACGGTGCAACCAGCATTGCCATGGCAAGTAGGGAGACCTGTATAAAAGCCAGCTTCCCTAGCCATTTTTGCCTCATATTTCTTAAAAAAAACAACAAATTAACCGTTTTCTTGGCAAGAAAATAAACCGCTAGAAATGCCCGTTAAGGTCAAAATACTAGACTATGATTAAGTTTATGCTAAAGTTTAGTCCAATTGGCAAGTTTCACCTTTTGAAATATATCAAAATTATGATGCAAAATCGCAAGACTGATTGTGCTAATTGGATAGCGATAAAGCTAGAAATAGAGCCTATATTATTAGTTTAAGAGAGACTTTCATGACGAACCGCTCTGACATGCACGATGCTGAGACAAGCCTTAACGCTGTGTACCAAGGCGCATCACACTGTCCCTCTTGCGGTGATTTAGGAGAATTTGATTTACCTGCTGAAAGCGGCACATTTCAAATCGCTTGTTTTGCGTGTGAGCATATTTACGAAATTGACGCAACGCACGCCATTGCCTCATCAGATTCCTCATCAGATCCCTCATCAGATTCCGCAGCTGAAACAGCGCCTGACACGACATCTGAAGAAGACACCCAGCCTCTTACTATCCGATGTCTTGATTGTGGTGGTGCTATTGAACTATCAGATAATTTGGATGATGACGCTGATATTCAGTGCCCACATTGCATGAGTGATGATGACAATACAAAGTCAGATAGCGATGATGTAACGTCACGTTTCACCACGCCAGCACTTGATGATTATAAATCCATCCGGACACGCAAGACAGGCATTGTCTTAGTGTCTATTTTGTCAGCTGGCCTTGTCATAGCGGCAGGCAGTTTGGCTCTTGGCCTCTATTTCCTGACCCTTCGCACCGATTCAGATATCACCCGCTATATTGAGACCACCATTTTACAGCTTGCACCGGCAGAATTTACCGTTGAACAAGCCGCTTATGAGATTAGCGACACAGATTTAGGTACCTCATTGCTCGTGACTATTACGCTCAGTAATTCTGGTGATGTTGAAGGGGCACCAGCTGAAATGAAGGTTGTTTTAACAGACGCTGATAATAATCAGCTTGTCTCATGGCCGCTTGATACAGCAGGTCAAATTATTGCACCCGGACAATCAGCACAGCTTTATACACGGTTATTTGAGCCACCTGCTGATTTTACCAATTTGCAAGTCTTCGTGCGCTAAGCACCGCGCTTAACGCGGGGCACATATCAGCGGATTACAGATAAGATCCTCACGCCAATTTGGTGAATTGCGCAATGGTGCTAGCCTCTTGGCAAGCGCTGAAAGGCGCGCTGCACGGGCATCATCTGGCGGGTGTGTGCTGGTAAATAAGTTGAATTTTGCTCTATTTTTTACCTCGGATAGACGATACCAAATCTCGGCCGCTTTATCGGGATCATAGCCGGCAAGCGTGGCATATAACAGCCCCACCAAATCTGCCTCATATTCCGATTCAATCGCATAAAAGCCTGTCAAGGCTGATAGGCTGTCATGATCATGCGCTAAATTCACCACATCACGGCTCACAGCCTCAAGCGCGTGCGAGGTTGCAATATGCGCAATCTCATGACCAATGATAATCGCAAGGCCATCATCAGATAGGCTCTGTGTCAAACCTGTGTAAAAAACAATTTCCGCGCCGCCCAATGTATAGGCTTGGAAAATATCACGCTCAATCAGCAAAGGGGTAAGCGTCATATCAGCTAAGTGAGAGCGCGCCTGCACCTTGGCAAATATCTCAGCCAGCCTTTGTGCGCGCGGATCACTCGCGTCAACGACGTCAAAACCTTGCCAGCGATATTGTGCAAGCTTTTCTTCCAAGGCTTGTTTTGCAATGGCATTTTGTGTGATTTGATCACGCAAATGCAACACGCTCTCAGCAGTAACGCGATCTTGGCGCAAAGGCACAGAAGCAGCAGCTTTTACAGGGCTTGGCGTGACGCCAACAGGTTCAATCTGAATGCCAGATTGACACGCACCAAGCACCAAAATGCTTACCCATAAAGCTGTCATACGCCTTAACATCAAAAGACACCAATAGCGCTATGCACGCCCTGTTGGGACGACTTCATAACCAGGCTCTTCTGGCTCATCATCAAGGATTTCAGCAGGGAAGCCGGATGCTGTGACATCAAGACCAGATTGTTCTTCATATTTTTTGATAATATTTGGCGATAATTCACGCGGGCCATATTTTTCGATAGCTTGTTTGAACATTTTGACAAGCATGGGCGATAATTCAAGATCAAGCCCTGCGCGCTTTGCGACCTCATCAAATAGGCCAATATCTTTTAGCACCAAATCCATTGTGAAATTAATATCGCGGCTACCATTTAGAATGACTTGGCTTTCGGTTTCATGCACAAAGCTATTGCCGCTTGAAATCTTAATGGCCTCAAAAGAGGTATTCAAATCCATGCCAGCTGCCTTACAGGTGGCAAGCGCTTCAGAGACAGACACAAGATTGGCCGTGGCAAGATAATTGGTGACCACTTTTAACACAGACGCAGAGCCTAATTCACCTGTATGCAAAACACGGCGCCCCATCTTTGTCAGAAAAGGCAACATTTTCTCGAATACTGCACGCTCACAACCAGCGAAAATCGCAATATTTCCTGTTGCTGCGCGATGACAACCACCAGAGACAGGGCAATCAACCGCATGACCACCGCGCTCTTGTACTATTCTACCAAGGCGTTTGACTTCTGCCTCATCTGTTGTGCTCATCTCTGCCCAAATCATGCCAGCACGCATACCAGCCAAAATACCATCATCAGCTTCCATCACAGCCGCAGAAATGGCAGGTGATGGCAAGCAGGTGATAATGATATCGCAATTTTGCGCCATCTCTTTGGGACTCTCAGCCCATTTTGCGCCCGCATCAAGTAGAGGTTGAGCCGCCGCCTTATCCAGATCACGGATCGTCAAATCAACCTTATTGCGTAATAAGGTGCCTGCTAATTTTGCCCCAACATTACCAAGGCCAATGAAACCAATTGATGCCATATCTCATCCTTACATGAACGGCGCGTGCTAACCTTTTTACAGATCAACAACACGCATTGAATTTGTAGAACCAGACTTACCGAAAGGAATGCCCGCGACAACAATTATTTGTTGTCCGCTATGACCTATTTTTTCAGAAAGGACTAATTGACGCGCTTCTTCCACAGCTGTCTCATAATCTGTCTCTGCCTGCAAAAAGGAACGTGCGCCCCATAACATGCTCAGGCGGCGTTGCACGCTTTCCTCTGGCGTCATCACAATCAAAGGCACTTGCGGGCGCTCTCGCGAAACACGAACAGCTGTATTGCCAGAGGCGGTAAATACCACAAGAGCGGCGGCATCAATATCATCAGCAAGCTTTACCGCAGATTGCGCCACAGCATGATAGACAGATGGTTCAACCTGCAATTGGGCAGGGCCATCTTGCGGATGGGCTGCGATATGGGCTTCTGTATTCGCCAAAATGCGCGACATAATAGACACAGCCTCAATCGGATAAGCGCCAGCTGCCGTCTCTGCCGATAGCATCACCGTATCCGCCCCATCAAACACCGCATTGGCTACATCAGATGCCTCAGCTCTTGTGGGGGTTGGCGCTTCAATCATTGATTCAAGCATTTGGGTTGCGACCACCACCGGCTTGCCAACTTGGCGACATTTGCGAAGGAGACGTTTTTGGACTGATGGCACCACCTCAGCAGGCAATTCAACACCCAAATCACCACGGGCAATCATAATCGCATCACTAGCGGCGATAATATCGTCAATATCATCAAGCGCGGCAGGCTTTTCAATTTTTGATAAGACAAAAGCACGCCCTTTAATCGAGGCTTTGGCCTCAATCACATCAGAGGCGCGCTGAACAAATGACAGCGCAACACCGTCAACGCCTTGTTCAAGTGCAAAATCCAAATCTGCCAAATCTTTGGTCGTTAACGGCTTTGTATCAAGCACAACATCAGGGACATTCACCCCTTTTCGGCTTTTTAAGGGGCCACCTGTTTTCACAATAGCCGTAAAGTGGCGATTATCAACTTTGGTGACTGTTAGGCGCAATTTGCCATCATCCATCAAAATTGTCGTCTTTGGCAGAATCACACGAAAAATATCTTCATGCGGCAAGTGAACGCGCTGATTATCGCCTTCAACCTCATCAAGTGTAAAAATAAATTCTTGGCCTTCTTCTAAGATAATGCCGTCCTTGACAACGCCAATACGATATTTTGGGCCTTGCAAATCAGCTAGGATGCCAATGGGCTTTCCTGTTTTTTGTGACACAGCGCGCACCGCTTGTACTCTTTTGGCATGATCGGCCTGACTGCCATGGCTAAAGTTCAGTCGCACCATGTTAACGCCTGATTCTACTAGCTTTTCTAGCATTTCTTCAGTGCCTGTATGGTCACCAATCGTCGCCAAAATTTTGGTGTAATTCACCTGCGGCATACGTTCTCACCCCCAAATTATGATAACGTTATAAATTACGTGATGGCGCATAATAACCGAGGCTTATGAAGAAAGGCAAGTAAAGCCCTCGCCTATTTAGTAATTTCAAATATTTCATGTCGCCTTTGGCATTGTCACTTATTCATTGAATTATATATTTGAGATTATTACGCTTGACGTATTAAAAGCTTTTTATG
>WTHV01000226.1 GCA_011525265.1 Alphaproteobacteria bacterium
GCTCTGGCCTTAGGCATTATCGCTCTTACCCCCTCACTGGCGTTAGCTGGCGTAGATACTGGCGATAGCGCTTGGATCACAACCGCAACAGCGCTTGTTCTTTTCATGACATTACCTGGCCTCGCCCTGTTCTATGCAGGCCTTGTACAATCGAAAAATGTTGTATCTGTTTTAATGCATCATTTCGCTATTGCGTGCGTTTGTTCCCTATTATGGGTTGTCGCAGGCTATTCTATCGCTTTTTCAGGTGACGGTGCATGGTTTGGCGATTTGAACAATCTGTTCATGGCACAAATCACGATGGAAAGCCTATCTGGGACAATTCCAGAATCGCTTTTCGCAGCTTTCCAAATGACATTTGCGATTATCACACCAGCCCTTATCATTGGCGCTTATGTGGAACGCATTAAATTCTCTGCAGTCCTTATCTTCTCTGGCCTATGGTTGCTTGTTGTTTATGCGCCTGTAACAAAGTGGATTTGGGGCGGCGGCATCATGGCAGGCTGGGGCGTGCTTGATTTTGCTGGTGGTATTGTGGTTCACGCCACAGCAGGTACAGCTGCTCTTGTTGCAGCATTGGTACTTGGCAAGCGTCGCAATTTCCCAAATGCTGTTCAGCCACCGCATAGCCCAATCCTGACAATGATTGGTGCAAGCATGCTATGGGTTGGCTGGTTTGGCTTTAATGGCGGGTCTGCACTTGGCGCAGGTCAAGGCGCAGCTATGGCTATCTTGGTAACACATATCTCTGCGGCCACAGCATCTATCGTATGGATGGTTATTGAATGGCGCCGCTTTGGCAGACCATCACTTGTTGGTATGGTCACAGGTATGGTAGCTGGCCTTGCCACAGTGACACCAGCTTCTGGCTTTATCGGTGTACCAGGCGGTATCATCCTTGGTCTTGCTGGCGGTTATATCTGTTATGTTGCTGTAGACCTTATCCGCGGCAAGCTAAAGATTGACGATTCCTTGGATGTCTTTGCTGTCCACGGTGTTGGCGGTATCCTTGGCTCATTGCTTGTCGCTGTGCTTGCCACAGAGACTTTCTCTGGCGTTGGCCTTGGTGAAGGTGTTTCTGTTACATCACAGTTGGGTGTCCAAGCAATGGCCATTGTCATCACCGTCCTATGGACAGCCGTGGCAAGTTACGTCATCTTTAAAGTAGCAGGTGCGCTAACAGGCGGTATCCGCGTTGATGAGATGAATGAAGTTGAAGGTCTTGACCTGACACAGCATGGCGAACGCGCCTATCATAACAACTAATCGCATCTCTAAATTATACTGAAAGTTGGAATTAAAGATGAAATATATCATAGCAATAATCAAACCTTTCAAACTAGATGATGTAAGAGAGGGGTTAATGGCACTTGGTGTCGAAGGCTTGACTGTATCAGAGGTAAAAGGTTTTGGCCGTCAGCGTGGCCAAACAGAAATTTACCGTGGTGCTGAATATGACGTTGCATTCGTTCCAAAGGTCAAATTAGAGATAGCCTGCAAAGCCTCTTCGGCAGATGACATTGTTGAATGTTTAAAGAAAGCTGCTGGTACGGAAAAAATTGGTGATGGGAAAATCTTTGTGATGGACCTTGAGCAAGCACATCGTATCCGCACAGGTGAAAAAGATGACGAGGCGCTAAGCTAGTCTCTTACATCGCCCACATTATCATATCAAAGGGCTCTTGGTTATGCGTTTGGCATAAGAGAACCAAGGGCCCTTTGCCATTCTAATTCTGTTTCAGATTCCACTGATGGCTTATAAAGCTCTGCCAATTCTGAAGCTGTCATGAGGCGTGATAGCGTCCAAACGGCCATTGATTGTACAAGCGGCAAATCACTCTCAAGATAGGGCGTCACGAGCGGGATAAGGCTTTTATCTTGCGAATTACCGGCCGCAATCAGGACATTACGCATAAAGCGCTCATAACCGGCACGGCGCACGGGCATTGCGGCAAAATAGGAACGAAACTCTGCCTCATCTAGCACAAGCAATTCTTCTAGCGGATAGCGGGCAGGATCATGCTTGGGCTGTAATTTGATATCATGAGACAGGCGTGCAAACTTATTCCACGGACAAACAGCAAGACAATCATCACAGCCAAAAATGCGATTACCAATTGCGATGCGATAGTCAGGGGCAATTTGTGACTTTTGTTCAATGGTGAGGTAGGAAATACAGCGCCTTGCATCAAGCTGATAGGGGCGCGGGAAAGCGTTGGTCGGGCAGATATCAAGACAAGCTGTGCAATTGCCGCAATGATCGCCCTCTGGCTCATCTGGTGGCAAAATGGCATCTGTTAATATCACGCCTAAAAATAACCATGAGCCAAAATCACGGCTGACTAAATTTGTATGCTTGCCTTGCCATCCAATGCCTGCTTGTTGGGCAAGCGGCTTTTCCATCAAGGGGGCTGTATCAACAAATACCTTTACCTGACAGGCCCATTTAGCGGCAATCTGGCCAGCAAGCTGTTTCAACCTGCCCTTAACAACCTCATGATAGTCACGCCCTCTGGCATAGACTGAGATATTACCATCTGTTTTAATCTCAAGATTATCTAGCGGATTATGATCTGGCCCGTAATTGACGCCCAAGATAATGGCAGATTGTGCCTCATCCCACATAGAATCTGGCGAGGCACGGCGTTCTTTTGTCTCGTCAAGCCATGCCATCTCACCATGATAATCAGCCTCAATGAAATCTGCTAGCCGCTCTTTGGTGATGTCTGGCAATCGTGCAGAGGTAAAACCACAGCTATCAAAGCCATTGCTAATGGCTTTTTGCCTTATCCAATTTGTGATTTTGCTGCCATCTGTCATGCCTTATTGCGGGTCAATATCCCCCCTCGCCTGATCAGCCTCAAACTGTGTGGCAAAGCTGGCAAAACTGCCTGTTTCAATCGCACCTCTGATGCCTGCCATTAAATCTTGATAATATTGCAGATTATGCCAGGTCAAAAGCATCAAGCCTTGGACTTCATCTGCTTTGAATAAATGGTGCAAATAAGCGCGCCCATAAAGCGAACAAGCAGGACAAGAACAGCCCTCATCAAGCGGCCTATCATCATCCTTATGGCGGGCATTTTTGATATTTACCGTACCGCGCCTTGTAAAGGCTTGGCCTGTGCGCCCTGAGCGTGTTGGCAAAACGCAATCAAACATATCAACACCGCGTGCTACAGCACCCACCAAATCAGATGGCTTGCCAACCCCCATCAAATAGCGCGGCTTATCAGCCACCATCAGTGGGGTTGTGAAATCAAGTGTGTCAAACATCGCCTCTTGGCCCTCGCCAACAGCAAGACCACCAATGGCATAGCCTTCGAAATCAAGCTCGTGCAATTTTTCAACTGATTCAGCCCGCAAATCTTCAAAGACAGAGCCTTGTACAATCCCAAATCTGTCTCTTATACACATCTCCGAGCC
>WTHV01000063.1 GCA_011525265.1 Alphaproteobacteria bacterium
GCTTTTACAGTTGTGCGTCATTACCGTTTTTTAACACAAGCTGTTGAAGTGCGGCCTATTGCAGATATGGCAGGTTTTGTTGATAAGCAAGCACAAGCAGGCTTTTCTGTATTTGAAGAAGTCTCGGATATTGAAGGGCTTTCAATTGATATCTAATAAGGTGACAGTCTTATGACGCAACATCACCAGCCTGTCACCCTCAGTGGCTTTATGGTCTATAAAGCCACAACAGATAGGGTGCCTGTTACCATCACATTTGATGCCAATTGGCCGCAGACAAAGCGGCTCTCTTGTGTGATCGGTAAGGCCAGACAATCATTTCATGTTGATAATCTCAGCCCGCCAGAGGGACGTGCGCCGCGCATTTTAACGCTTGATAATGGCAACAAGCTGTTTATCGCGCCGCAAGATTTCCCAAAATCGCTTGAGACGCATAAATGGGCAGGGCGCATTAATAGGGCAGAGCGCGCGCCCTTGATAACCCTTATCATGGCAAGTCTCATTATCCTTGGTCTTTTTGGTGGCGCGCTTTATTGGAGTCTGCCGAAAATCGCTGATAGGCTCGCACACTTCCTCCCCGATACGCTCATCACACAATTATCAGATGCGACGCTAGAGCAGCTTGATACTCTTTTCCTTGCTGAAAGCCAGCTGTCAGATACCCGCAAAGCAGATCTGACGCGCCGCTATGAGGCTTTGCGTGATATAGCTGGCATTTCATCAGATGTACCTCTTTTATTTCGCTCATCATCTCTTATGGGGCCAAATGCCCTTGCCTTACCTGGGGGGCCTGTGATTTTACTAGATGAACTTGAAGACATCGCGCCGTCTGATGATGGCATCGCCGGTGTTCTAGCTCATGAATTAGCGCATATTGCCCTTGGCCATAATCGCAAACAATTAGCACGTGATGGGATTTTTAGCCTCTTATCCTATATGATTGGGGATGTTGAGGCACTTTCTCAAAGTACATCCTTGTTAAAGACTGCGGTATTTTCAAGCTATTCGCGTGAGTTTGAGGCGCAAGCAGATAGTCTTGCAAGAACCTATATGCGTCATGCTGATATTGACGCCTCAGCCTTTGATGAGATGCTTCACGCGCTGTATCATTCACATTGTGGTGAAGAGTGCCCTGATGATGTGGCACAAAAGGCGTCCGGATGGTTTGATAGCCACCCCTCATTATCGGAGCGGCTGTCTTTGCAACCGTAATTCTTGTGCGCCAAGGGCGGCAATATCACTTTTGTCATGCGTGACAATCAAGGTGACAAGATGATGCTCTGCGGTAATTTCTTTTACAAGGGCAAGGGCCTTTTGCCTATTCTCATCATCAAGGGCAGAAAAAGGCTCATCTAGCAATAAAATAGGTTTTTCAGCAACCAAGGCGCGTGCCAGACCAACGCGCTGTTGCTGACCACCTGATAGGGCAGAGCAGGCTTTATCCAGAATAGAAGAAATATGCAATTTTGATGCAATTTCATCTATTTTACGGCCAATTTCATGTTTTTTGGCTGTTTTTTGCGCCCCAAGGGAAATATTACGCCTGGCGCTTAAATGGCCAAAAAGATTATCAGACTGAAATAATAAACTCAAAGGCCGCGACCAAATTGGTTGTGCCATAAAGGATTGACCATCCCATGTAACATCACCGCCATCTAGACCCCTAAAACCAGCCAGTGCAAGAAGCAACGTGCTTTTTCCCACACCAGATGGCCCTGTAATGGCACAAATATCACCAGCAGAAAGCGCCACGTCACAAGTGATTTGGCTTGAATTCTCAAAGGTAATGGAAACAGATTGCAAAGCTAGCATGATTTCACCTGTGCGGTATGGCGCGCCCAATATCCTACCGCTTTTTGCGCGCCAAGATAAAGACCAATGGCTAATAGCACAAGAATTAGCGCCAAAAGATCAGCCTCTTTTGCACCATATCTGTTTAAGAAGCTGAATAACATATAAGGCAAGGTTTCAAAAGATTGCGAGCCAAAGAGTGTGATAATGCCCAAATCACCAAAGCTGAGCGCCGCTGATAGCCCTAATGCAAAGCCTATTTCATTTCGCAAAGAGGGGATGATAATCGTAGCGTACCGCTGCATAGCTGGGATATGCCACAGAGCCACAAGCGGTGCTGTCTCCCCCAAATGTCGTACCAAAGCAGGCACAATGAGACGATAGCAAAAAGGAAGCGCGAGCAAGCCGTTTCCAAGCATTAAAATCCAAAAGGCGTTCGCTGACACATCCATATGAGCGCGCAATAGGATAAATAGCGCTGTCCCTAAAACAAGCGCAGGTATGATAAGGAATACCGATTGGCTAAAATCACAGAGCTTCACGACCCAGTGATGGTCACGCAATTGTGCTTCATAGGCAAGAAACCCCAATAAAAAGGCTAAGATTAACGCAAAGAAAGAGGCGCCAATGGCCAAAGTGACAGAATTGGTAAGTGCCGACCAAAAACGTTCTGTCATCAAAAGCGGCAAGCCTGAGGTCAAATCAGAGGCAAAGATAAGAAGCATGATTGGCACAATGTTGAGCAGGATGATCCCACAGATAATGGTGCCATCACATAATCGCATCAGCAACGAGCTTGCATCTGCCCGTGTGACAAAAATGCCTTCCGGGCGTGATAATGCGGAAATGCTATGACGTGTTTTGCCAAATAGCTGAAGCAATAAGCCGCATAAAACAAGTTGCAGGAAGCTTAAAAAGGCGGCTTTGGGTAAATCAAATTCAAATCGCAAGCTTGTATAGATGCTAACCTCTAATGTGGTAACAGACGGCCCACCGCCAAGCATCAGTACAAGCGAAAATGATGTCGCACATAATAAAAATACCAACCCCATAATAGCTGGCAATACAGCGCGTATCGTTGGCCAATCTATCACAGACCAATAATGCCAAGGTGATAAGCAGAGCAGGGCGGCACTGCGCCTTTGTGAAAGCGGCGTGCTATCTAATGCGGTAAGGCAAACACGCATAACAAGCGGCGCATTGAAAAAGACGTGCGCTAGAACAACTGACCATAGTCCAAGCCTATCGGGTAAGAAAATGGCAAGAGGCGTTTGTGCGATAAGACCAGACTGTCCCCATAATTTCAGCAAGCTAAGTGCCGCAACTGTGCTTGGCATAATCATGGCTGAAAAGCAGGTTAATAATAGGATAGAGCGCCCAAAAAATCGTCCACGCCTGTGAAAGGCAAGGGCGCCCAATACCCCAATGATTGTCGCAAAACACACCGATAAAAGTGCCTGTTTTACAGTAATAACAATGACATGAGCCAGATAGCTGTCATGCATCATTTGCGTTAATAAGGCAACAGAGAGGCCTGTGCCAAAAAGAGTCCACAGACATATAAAGGCTAATAGAAGAAGCGCAAACACCCCAGAAAAGCCAATAACATAACGGCTATTCGATTGAAAATAGTGTGATAGGGGGGTGTTTACGCTCATAAAGTCTTAACGCACGCTAGCAGAGAGCCATTCATTGACCCATGCATCTTTATTATCCGCTACCTCTTGGGCAGAGAATAAGAATGCGTTTGTTGGCTGAATCAGACCGTCAAAACCATCTGGTTCAGCTGATTTCTGAGTTGGATACATCCAATTTGTTGTTGGAATAATGCCTTGAAATTCAGGGCCTTGGATGAAGTTCATAAAGTCTTTTGCCAATTCTGGCTGTGGTGCATTTTTCAAAATAGCTGCAACCTCAATTTGCATATAATGCCCTTCATCAAATGCAGCGGCCGCATAATTATCAGCCCCTTCTGCAATCTGGTGATAGGCAGGTGATGTTGAGTAAGACAACACCATATCAGCTTCACCTTCTAGGAATAAGGAATAGGCATCCCACCACCCTTTGGTCACTGTTACAATCTTTGGATTAAGCGCTTGCCACATATCGGCAGCCTTATCACCATAAACAGACTTCATCCATAGCAACAGGCCAAGCCCGGGCGTGGCTGTTCTTGGGTCTTGAATCACGACACGAATATCATCATCAGCGTTAATTAGTGCTTCAAATGAACGTGGTGGCTCTGCCATGCGGTTTTTGTCATAAACAAAGGCAAAATAGCCCCAGTCAAATGGCATAAATGTATCAGAGCTATAATCTGTTGGCAGATTATCTGGTGCGTTTGATGCGCCATGTGGCTGGAACAAGCCTGTATTTGCCGCAATCGCAGTCAAATTAGTATCAAGGCCAAGCACAATATCGGCTGGTGAATTGTCGCCTTCAAGTTGGACACGGCCAAGAATGCCGATTGAGCTATCAAGGGCTACGAAATTTAAATCACAATTGCACTGGCCCTCAAAGGCAGCCTCAATCTGTGGCCCCGGACCCCATTCAGAGGTAAAGCTTTCATAGGTGTAGATTGTTAATACCGGCTTATCAGCCGCAGAGGCTGGCATAAGGGGTAGGGATAATAACAGCGCCGCTAGGACGCTATAGAGACGTTTCTTCATAAAGATTGGCTCCATCGATAAGATAAAGATGGGACACACATGCTTTGGAATAAAAGTTGAGCGCGGCGCAGTCATGACCTTGCGTCCGCAGTGAAACTCTTTCCTCCGCCAGTATGACCTGGTTCAGGTTCTATGGGTTTTATTCTCAGCTATCTGGCAAAACGCACAGATAACTCCCCAAGAGTAGCTCTATTATAATAAAAAACTGGCCATCCGTGAAGAGGGCCAGTTGAATTAAGTTATCGGCTTATATCCAAATGGGTGACAAATGCATCCCAATAGATATGTCGCATAATATATATTATGAGCAAGTTACCGTTGTTGTTGAACCGCCCAAAGTTACACGATAAGACGCGGTGCTTGTATCAGCGATGATATCGGTAAACTCCGAATCATTTGTTGGGATTTCAACGACTTGAGTGGCGTTTGTACCATCAAGGAAACCACCACCAATCACCTGATAGCTTGATGAGCCTGATGGTGCGGCTTCCATCTGAACGATTGTTTCTGCTGAGATATTATTGAAGCTAAATGACAATGTATCTGCACTGCATGATACAGAAGACAATGTCGCAGCTGACGCTGATACGCTCGCTAGTGAGAAAGCAAGGCAAAGACCAAAGCTAAGTTTTTTCATAATTCACTCCTTTAGATGTCTGCCGCTATCAAAATACATTCTGATAGCGGCTCTATAGTTCACGTTACGGTATGTTAGTTACAAGGTATGTCTTTACAGACATAAGTGTAGTTTCGGCCAAAACCGCCACTGCCCTTACATTTTGGCGCCTTAGAGCTGTTGCTCCATGTTAGGCTATGCGGACCTTGAGGCCAGCTGTCTGAGCATTGTGCGCGCCCGCTTGTGCTCTTATCAGCATTACCATTAGCATCTCTGAACAAGGTTCTTGTACCATTACCAATGATATTATAGGTCGCATTTGCCGATTGGATTTCAGCATAAGTTGCCAAAGAGCCACCCTGATTTGCACATGAGTTCTTGGCACGGCCAATAACGTCATAATGCTTCCACCAAGCCGGCTGCCAGCCTGTTTTGAAACCAGCACCTGCCGCGGCGCTTAGCTGGTTAATATTCACAGTACCATTAATGGTGCGTGTGCGTGTTTGACCACCAATATTCAATGTGGCTGTCAAAGAATATGACCCACCAGAGAATGATGTTGTATCTGCCACAACGTTACCCTTACCTGCGTCTGTATAAGTCACAGAAATACCTGTCGTATTTGATGAACAGTTCCAGTTAACTGATGCACAAATTGATGGTGGGTTTGGCACATTAAAGGTTGTTGATGATGTTGAACAACCAGCCGTTGTGCTTGCTGTAGGAACAGACGTTGCACTTGTTGTCACAAGCCCATCCATATAATTGGCCAAGGCTGTTTCAATTTGTGCTGCGGTAAATGTTCCATCAGCTGATAAAATGCTGTTGATTTGTGTCAAACATGACTGATTTTCATCAGGACCACATGAATTACCCGCTGCCACCGAAGCTGTTGCGGCAGGAATGCCAGCATCTTCAAGCAAATCTGATGTAATTGTACCAGAAGCACCACCAGCAATCTCAGAGACCACATATTGGTTCAAGTCAGTTGAATCAACAGTTTCTGTACAAGCGGCAATGTTTGCAACAGACGTGTCTGTGTCAATACAATCTTGAACAAATGCCAAATGCAATGGGTTTGACAACGACACATCAGAATCCAATGTGCTTGATGTATTATTTAGCACCGTTTGAATTGTATCACCTGATAGCGGTGTGCCAGAACTTGCATCAGCCTGTAATAGCTTGGCTGCTTGGAAATCAGGCTTGTCAACAGTGCTACAATCAGAGCCAGGGCAAAACGCATCATAGGTTGTGGTTTGCGCCTCAGCATATAAGGTCGCATCAGCAACATTAAGGCCATATCCCTGATCAAGAGCTAGCACCCAGTCATCATAGCTTGTAAAACCTGCTGATTGCGCAAGAAGCGCATTTTGGAAAACAGATTTTTCAGCTGTTGAGCAATTCCCGCTAGGGCATAAAGCGTTAAGGCCGCTATCAGCACCATCTGCTTGGGCATATAAATTGGCATCCTGCTGTGTCAACACATAGCCTTTGCCATTTGCCAATTGATAGCTTGTATAGCTTGAATAGCCTGGTGCCAAACATGGGTTAATGTTGTTAAACGCATTCACCGCGCTCATATCAGAGCGTTGCTTTGTCTGACAGCTATTTGCTGAAAGGCCGCAAGCAAGCTTCAAATTACCATAAGTAGCAGCGGCACAGTTTGAACCTTCTGCTTGCCCAGGTTCGCCATTATCAGCTGATAGGGCATTATTGGCAAGGGTTGCATCTGTTGGCGTATTCTCATATCCACAACAATCACGGAATTGTCGATAGACATCCAGATCAGGCCATCCATTTTCAGTCACAGGGTTATTGGTTGCAGAGCCACCAAACGTCCCTACCCCGCCTACACTGAAGCCGTCATTTGCGAATGCTGGTGCCGTCATAAATACGCCAGCAATGATGCAAATCATTTTTAAAGTAGATTTCATTATTATTCCCCTTTTAATAGAGATTTACTAATCACAAGCATGCTCTGTCGGTAGTTGGTTTGAGATGCCAAGAGTTGAAAAATCCGCCATATATAATGCACGAGTTGTCTCGCCGGGCGGTGTAAAGCAGATATTGCCATTGACCTCATAAATAATGTCACCTGCCGCCACATCAGATGTTAACCGCGCTTCAATGGTGTGTGTACCGCCAGTAAGGTTAGCCGTACCATGATCCATTTCGACTATTTGATCACCTATAAGCAGTCTCGCATTCTGTGTGATCGTCGTTTTGGTCGGGCTAGAGATGGAAATTGAAACAAAAGACCCATCTGCCACAGCATTTGCGCCTGCTGAACCTGAATAGCGGGCTGTTGTCACGCATTCTTCTTGACCAGAGCAGGTGCAAAATTTCAGACCGAGATTGTCATTAACGCGTTTCCAGCTCGCTGTCCGCACATCAATACCATCGCAATAAACCATGGTCTGACCGCGAGACAAAGACACATTATCGCCTGTCATACCACTGGCAAAATGGTTGCCATCACAAACTTGGCCTTTTGTTTGATTAAACGGGTTTCTGCGAATGCTATTAATATCAGCGATATAATTATCACGTAACTCAAAGCAGAGGCTTGTTGAATCTAACCCATCAGCAAAATCACTTCTGGCATTGAGGTCATTTTCAAGTGATAGAATATCTTGATCTAATGTGCGTTTTAAGAATTCGAAATTATCAACCGTTGTCGCATCTCGTGTCTGGGCAATATAAACCTGATAGCCTGTAATACCCACAGCGGCTAGAATACCAATAATCGCGACAACAACAAGCAACTCAATAAGCGAGAAACCACTTTTCTGTGAACCAATTTTTACCACTGACCTAGCACCTTAAAAAATTACTTTTTATAAATACATCTAAATTAGTGTTTTTTAAAGTGTTAAGTTATTCAATTATACTGTGAATGTTAATCCATCATAGGCAGGCGACACATGAGCGGGTGTCGCATCGTTCATCACATCATAATCTGACTCAAGACCTAGATGCGTTAAATAGGCTTGAGCAGGAGAGACACGCTCTATCCATTCAAGCGTTTGTTCAAGGTGGCTATGGGCTTGATGGGGCTGTGTACGCAATGCCTCGACAATCCAAACAGGAATATTGGCAAGCTGTTCAAAATTCTCGTCAGGCATAGCGACAACATCAGTGGAATAGCCCACCAAATCATTGAATATAAAGCCTAAAGAGAAGACTTTGCCATGATCTTGATGCATGGATTTCACAGAAATATCCCCAATTTCCAGCCTATCACCTGCCGCAATGAGATGATGATCTAGCGGGGGTTCAAAATAGGTAGGTGAGTTGTCTTGCTTGGTGAATAAATACGGATAACGTTCTTTGATATCATCGCCATGTGGCTGTGTTGCATAGACTGGAATCTTCACCCTATCAGGCCAGTAAAAAGTGCGAACATCATCAAGCCCTGCGATATGGTCAGCATGGGTATGGGTAATCAGCAAGGCATCGATTTTCTTCAAATTAAACGGGATAAGTTGGTTGCGAATATCAGGGCCAGCATCAACAAGCACAGTTGTGGTCTCGCTCTGGACAAGTAGCGCGCATCTTTGACGGCGGTTTTTTGGGTTATCTGGGTTACAATCCCCCCACCCTGCTCTGCCAAGTGCTGGCACGCCAACAGAGGTGCCACATCCCAAAATTGTTACCGTTAAAGAGGCACTACTCATATTATATCACCATCTTATGAAACAAATTCTTGGCATTTTGTGTTGTTGTCTCGGCAAGTGCCTCAAGAGTCATGCCACGCAATTCTGCTAAAAATTCAGCTGTATGACGGGTAAAGGCAGGTTCGTTCTTTTGCCCTCTTTTTGGCACAGGCGCAAGGAACGGAGCGTCTGTTTCAACCAAAATCCTATCATCAGGTACATTCATCGCAACAGCTTGAATTTCAGCGGCTGATTTAAAGGTCACAATGCCAGAAAAACTCACATAAAAGCCAATTGCAAGCGCGCGTTCTGCCAATTTTGCACCAGAGCTAAAACAATGCAAAACACCCTTATAAGCGCCTTTACGATACTCATCTTCTAAGATATCAGCCATATCATCATCAGCGTCACGCGAATGAATAATGATTGGTAAATCCAACTCACGGGCAACGGTAATTTGCGCGCGCAAGCTATCTGCCTGCATTTGACGCGGCGCATTATCATAAAAATAGTCTAACCCCGCCTCACCTATCGCGACCACCTTTGGATGGTTAGCGGCGTCTCTTATGGCATTAATATCACATGCCAGAGGCTCATTTTCAGCCTCATGAGGATGGATGCCAATCGAGCACCAGACATTATCATAGGTCTCTGCAATCTGTTTTGGCTTATCTGCCGTGCTTAATTTTACGCCAATTGATATAATTTGCTTAATTCCGGCCTCATCAGCGCGCGCTAAGACATCATCAATTTGATCATAGAGATGCGGATAATCAAGATGCGCGTGCGTATCTATGAGATGCAATGACATAGCCTATTCCTCAGCTTCCACAAAGCGCGGAAATACCGCTTGCGGCTTTTCAATATGCACAGGCAAATCATCACGCCTTGCCCCGCCAATTGCGGCAAAATCACGCTTGTCAGAGGGTACCTTTAACTGATCAAGCAGGCTGTTAGCTGATTGAGGCATAACAGGTTGAACCAGAATAGCGCAGGTACGAATGGTTTCCATCAAGACAGCTAACACCTCAGCCATGCGCGGCGGGTCTGTCTTTTTTAACGCCCAAGGTGCTTGGTTATCAACATAGCGATTGGCACGTGAAATCACCTCCCAAATCGCTTTTAACCCCTCATGGAATTGCTGTTGTGAAAAGCTTGTCCGAACAGATGACAATAGCCCATCACACGCCTCAAGCAATTCTCTATCATCGGCAGTTGGCGCGCTCGGCATATCAGGGTGAACACCCTCAAGATTTTTGACAATCAGTGACTGCACACGGTTAGATAAATTACCAAGATCGTTTGCTAAGTCACTGTTAATACGCTGAATCATAGCAGAACGTGCAAAATCACCATCATTACCGAACGGCACTTCACGAAGCAAGAAATAGCGTGTTTGATCAAGGCCAAACTCATCAACCAGAGCATGAGGGTCAATCACATTACCAACTGATTTAGAGATTTTTTGCCCTTCATTTGTCCACCAGCCATGCGCATAAACACGCTTTGGCAGAGGCAGGTCAGCTGCCATCAAAAATGCTGGCCAATAAACAGCATGGAAGCGCACAATATCTTTGCCAACCATATGTACATCAGCAGGCCAATGGTCTTTATAGCCTGCGTCATCATCGAGCCAGCCTGTAGCTGTCAGATAATTTGTAAGGGCATCAAGCCAGACATACATCACGTGATCATCATCATTTGGGACAGGCACACCCCATTTGAAGCTTGCGCGGCTAACAGATAAGTCTTTTAAGCCGCCAGAGACAAAAGATTTTATCTCATTAAACCGGCTTGATGGGGCAACAAAGTCAGGGTTTGCCTCATAAAAGGCAAGCAACTTATCCTGCCATTTTGAGAGATCAAAGAAATAGGAAGGCTCTTCAACCCATTCAACAGGCGCCCCTGTTGGCGCTTTACCATCCACAATCTCTGTTTCAGTGTAATAAGCCTCATCACGCACAGAGTACCAGCCAGCATATTTGCCGAGATAAATATGCCCCTTTTCAATCAAGATATTCCATAATTTTTGGCAGGTGGCTTTGTGACGCGCAGATGTTGTACGGATGAATTCATCATTGCTGAAATTCATACGAACCGCCAAATCTTGGAAATTCTGCGAGACGCTATCGGTAAAGCTTTGCGGGTCTATACCTGCCTTATTAGCCGCTTCTTCGACCTTTTGACCATGTTCATCTGTGCCAGTTAAGAACTTTACATTCTTGCCATCCAAGCGCTGAAAACGAGCAAGCGCATCACAGGCTAGCGTTGTATAGGCATGACCAATATGCGGCTTATCATTCACATAATAAATTGGTGTGGTGATATAAAAGCGCTTATCCATAATAATTACCTGGCAAAAGGTTAAGACTAATAAAGCAATCCAAGATTGCCCCACTTTAAATAGCCTATTATGGGTGAGAAAGGCTATGAATTTTATTAAAAAGCGTCATAAAAACAGATGGCATATCAAGGTATGCGCCCTGACCGCGCGTTATTGTTTGAACAAACTCATCATGCAACTCGGCAAGCGGCAATGGACCATTTGCCTCAACTAATAAAGTCACAAGTGCTAACTCACACGCCATCAGCCTGTCTTGCGGCTGATGGTTGGCGGCATATTGTGCCGCATAGGCCAATAGACGTGAAAACGCGGCCACAGCGATTGAAATGCTGGCTTTTTTCTTTGCCGCGCCCCATTTACCACTCAGCTCAAGGAGCGTGCTGACA
>WTHV01000236.1 GCA_011525265.1 Alphaproteobacteria bacterium
GATTATCTTTGCAAGGCTCTCAAAACTTTGCGCCATGCTTCTATCGTGCGGATAGCCGTAGGCGTTAAGTGCGCGCGCAATGTCATCATCTTGCCGCGCCAATTGCCGTAACGCCTCTTTGATTGCTGTATTGGAACTCATATGGTCTTGCTTCCTATATGATGTCATAAAAGTGCAGGGGCATCTTATCTCTTTTATGCAATGCTTAATGAAATTATGATAAACATTTTTATAAGGGCATAAAGAGGGGGTCTAGTCTTATGCGTGTTTGGGATTTGCCATTACGGGTTTTTCATTGGTCATTTATGATTTGTGTCTTTGGTGCGATCGCCTCTGGTAAGATGGAAAATTGGGATATTCACGAACGGTTTGGCCTTGCCATTATGGGGCTTGTGACTTTTCGGATTATTTGGGGGTTCATCGGCTCTTCAACTGCACGATTTGCCAATTTTGTGAAAGGCCCTGCAGCCTTTATAGCAGCTTTGCGTGATTTACGACAAAAGCGCTCAACTACTGAAGCAGGTCATAGTGCTGTTGGGGGTTATGCCACAATTGCGCTGTTATTTATCCCGCTCATGATGGCTCTCACAGGTGCGTTTTCCACAGATGATATCTTATTTGATGGGCCTTTTTACCACCTGATGCCAGAATGGTCGAAACAGGCAGGGATGATGCATGAAATTGGCGAAAAATTCATATTTCTGATTATCGCCCTACATATTGGGGCTTTGGCTTATTATTATTTTGCCATCCGCAAAAACCTGATCCCGCCTATGGTGACAGGGCGGTCTGATAAAGCAACAGGCGCGCCTGCTACTTTATCAATTCGCAGAACATCTGCCGGCTTGCTCCTGCTTATTTTGCTTGTGGCAGTGGCGCAATCAGCAACCCAATTGCGCCCTGATTATTTTTAAGACTTTTTTTCGCTATTACGCAAAAAAGCTAGTCTTTGAATTTGGAATGGCAGGCACCACAAGTTTGTCCCAATGATTGCATAGCGGCCATAATGCCAGCATTATCCGCGTTGCGCGCTGCATCACCAAGCGCCATAGCGGCTTTATGATTATTTTGGGCAAGGGCGGTGAAGGTGTCAAAATCATTCCAAATGGCAGCACGTGCGCTTGTTTTATTTGTGTCAGGCCCGCTATTGGCTGGGAAGAATTCAGGCATTTGCTCTGCCCAAGCGGCAATCTGTGTGGCACTTTTTTCAATCGCCTCATAATCGGCATTCGCAATATGGGTGCGCATTTGGCGCATAGCCATGCCACTTTGTTTGAAATTGGCTTTACGCGCGGCAATCACATCTGATTGCGCAGACACGCTGATAGGAAGCAAAAGGCTGCAGAATAAGATTGTGGAAATAACCAATTGTTTCATAGCAATAGTCCTATGGCTTAATGGAGGATGAGATGATAGTATAAATTATCACCATCTTTATTTATCTATACGTTTTGTTTTTGCGTATTAGATGAGTATTCACGCCTATCTTTTTCAAGAAAATAGCCATTATGCCACCACTTATTATCGGTCTTATTCTCTCACTTGCAGGTATTGGCTTTGGCATTGGTACAGGGGTCATTGTCAAATGGCTTGCGAGTGACGTAAATTTGGTTCTGACTTTATTTTATCGCTTTTTATTCTCTCTGCCGTTGTTATTTTTAGCCGCTTTTATTGCGAAGGGGCGGGCTTTTTATCAAATTAACGCAAAAAAAACATTGATTGTGCGTTGTGTGCTTGGCTTATCTGGGATCTGCTTTTGGTTTTTATCAGTACGCCATTTGCCATTAGGGCTTGCAACCTCTGTGATGCATAGCTCTGTGATTTATGTGGCTATGTTATCACCGCTTGTGCTTGGTGAGCGGGTTGGGATTTATCGGTGGTCTGCCGTAGTTGTCGGGCTGATAGGGGTGTGCGTGATTTCAGGTGCGCTCAATGCCCAATTTGAGGTCGCGATCCTATTGGCTGTTGCGGCCTCTGTGTCTGGTGGCGGCCTGCAGCTTGCTTTGCGCCGTTTGGGCAAAAGTGATGCTCCCGCTGTTGTGGCGAGCTGGTATAATTTTGTTGGTACGGTTGTGATGGCAGCCGTGTTGGTGTTCCTGCCACATTTATGGCAGATGCCAGAGGCCCATATTTGGCCTTATTTGATTTTACTTGGTGTTTTTGGCAGTGGGCTTCAAATCTGTTTCACCGCTTCTTATCAATATATTGATGCTGTGGTCATTGCGACTATTCGGTATTTGCAGGTGCCGATGGCTGGTATTTTGGGCTATTTTGCTTTTCAAGAAGTGCCGACAATCACCCATTATGTGGGCGCATTTTTGATTGTCAGCTCTTGTCTTGTCATTGTTGTGCGTGAATTTCAACGACGCAATCACTAAACCTCACAATTGAAATGGTTGATCCTATCGCCAAGCAAGGCTATGAGTAGAACGCGCGGCGCATTATGTCGCCTCAGAGATATGTTCAAAGGGTAAGCAGAATGGCAAAAAATTTCGTGTTACGCGTCATGGGTGAGTCAGACATTCTTGAAGTGGCTGTGAGCGAAGAGCGTCTTGCGGCGCATAAAGCACCACAGCATGGCAAAGATTGGGAACGACATGATAATGCCAATTGGCTCGCACATTGGCTTGATGGCGATAGAGCCGCTAGCTGGATGGAAGATAAAAGCCTGAGTGATAAGATGGAAGCCACAGCGCTTGATTTGCTTGTCACAGACGATAATGCCTCTGCCTTTTTTGACTCAGAAGCCAATTATTTATTGATGCTATTGCTTCGTGAAAAATGGCCTGTAGGCAGTAAAGCCAGCTTTAAGGTCAAAGCAGATAAGGTCGAAGCTAATCATACCTATCATATGATTTACTGCACACCGCAAAAGATTGAGAAAACAGATGATGAGCAGATGATCGCAAGTGCTGAATCACACGCGCTTGGCTCTCATTTGCCATTGCTTAAGCGGTCACGCAAAATCTTTGCAAATTCGTCAGCGGTTCATGGCGTGATTAAACAAGCGATGCGCTAGCAATGCCAGGGGCGTTAGAGCGCTTCAATAATCAGCGCAACACCTTGACCACCACCAATACACATGGTCGCTAGCCCATAGCGGCCATTTGTTCGTTTTAGCTCATAAATCAACTTAGTTGCGATAATAGCGCCCGTAGCACCAACCGGATGGCCAAGGGCAATCGCACCACCATTTGGGTTGACTTTATCAGGGTCAAACTCAAGCTCTTTGGCAACTGCACAGGCTTGTGCCGCAAAGGCTTCATTACTTTCAATCACATCCAAATCATGCACCCGAAGGCCGGCACGTTCTAATGCTTGGCGAGAGGCACTAACAGGGCCCATACCCATAATGGCAGGGTCAAGGCCGCCATGGCCATAAGAGACAATGCGCGCAAGAGGAGAGG
>WTHV01000136.1 GCA_011525265.1 Alphaproteobacteria bacterium
CACATCTCTTAGCTTTGCTTTACGCAACGAACATGGTGTGAGTGTTCGTGATGAGGCCTTCAGTGTCCTTGGGGCAGATTTCACCATCACAACACAGGGGCTTGAAAGCCAAATTGTATTTAGTGAGCAGGGCATTATCAACCTTCAGACAAGCACGGTTGAGCAATCAATTGAGATTATCCGCCGCCGTCTAGACCCTGATGGTACCAAAGAGCCGATTATCCAACGTCAAGGCGCAAGCCGTGTGCTTGTCCAATTGCCGGGGGTTGATAATCCTGAAGAGATTAAGCGTTTGCTTGGTCGTACCGCAAAACTGACATTCCAATTGGTTGATTTGCGCACCACAGCCTCAGAAGCACGGTCATCTGGCCGTGTGCCGCCGGGTGCTGTCTTGATGGAATCCATGTCAGGTGATGGCACTTATTATGTGGTTGAAAAGCGTGTCCTTGTCTCTGGTGAGACATTAGAGACAGCCTCAGCTGGTTTTGATCAAAATAGCCGTCCTGCGGTGAATTTTACACTTAATGCCGAAGGCGCGCGCAAATTTGGTCGTGCCACTGGCGAGAATATTGGCAAACCCTTTGCTATCGTCCTTGATGGCCAGGTGGTATCAGCGCCAACAATCCAGTCACAAATCTTTGGCTCTGGCCAAATAACTGGCAGCTTTACCGTGCAAGAAACAAATGAACTAGCGCTTATTTTGCGGGCAGGGGCACTACCTGCACCGCTTATCGTGCTAGAAGAACGCTCAATTGGCCCTGGTCTTGGCGCTGATTCTGTTGCGGCTGGTCAGATTGCCTCTGTGGTTGGTTTGATTTTGGTTATGGTCTATATGATCGCTTCTTATGGCCTATTTGGCAGCTTTGCTGTTGCGGCCTTGCTTGTGAATATCACACTTATTCTTGGCGCACTTTCTGCTATTCAAGCAACACTCACCTTGCCGGGGATTGCTGGTATTGTCCTTACAATGGGGATGGCCGTTGATGCGAACGTTCTTATTTTTGAGCGTATCAGAGAAGAGTTAAGGCGGGGTCGCTCATTAACAGCCGCTATTGAAGCTGGCTATGGGCGCGCGATTTCGACCATTATTGACTCAAACCTCACAACCTTATTTGCTGCTTTGTTCCTCTATATTTTTGGTTCAGGCCCGATTAAAGGATTTTCGGTCACATTGGCTATTGGCATCTTAACGTCGATGTTCACGGCCATAATGGTCACACGCTTGTTCATTATTTTGTGGCTGTCTCGCAGCCGCGCAAAGACAATCGCTCTGTAATTCGCAGATAAACAGAGACGGAGATATCTATGGCATTTCGTTTAAAAATCGTTCCAGAAAACACAGCGATTGACTTCCAAAAGCATAATAAAATAGCCGCATTATTTTCTGCAGTTCTGCTATTAGGCTCACTTGGTATATTTTTGCTTCAAGGCCTCAACCTTGGGATTGATTTCAAAGGTGGTATCTTGCTTGAGGCACGAACAAGTCAAGCTGAGGCTGATATTGGCGGCTTGCGCAATGATCTAGGCGCACTTGGCCTAGGGGAAGTCTCTATCCAAGGCTTTGGTGCGCCACAAGATGTGCTGATCCGTGTGCAAAGACAAGAAGGTGATGAGACTGCGCAGATTGCCGCTTTAACGAAAATTACACAAACATTAGGCGCTGATTATGATGTACGGCGCACTGAATTTGTTGGCCCTACTGTTGGCGCAGAATTAAAAGAAAAAGGTATCCTAGCTGTATTCTGTGCGCTACTTGCTATTATGGTCTATATTTGGTTCCGCTTTGAATGGCAATTCTCGGTGGCGGCAATTTTGGCATTGAGCCATGATATTCTGACAACTATTGGCCTATTTGCTGTTACCTCATTTGAGTTTAACCTTGCGACAGTCGCTGCGATTTTGACCATTGCAGGCTATTCCATCAATGATACAGTTGTTGTGTTTGACCGTGTGCGCGAGAATTTGCGTCGCTATAAATCACAAGAACAGCGTGAAATTTTAAACATCTCACTTAATGAGACCCTCTCACGTACAGTTATGACTTCTGTCACAACAGCATTGGCCTTGCTTGCGATTATCCTATTTGGTGGTGCGGTATTGCGTGATTTTGCCATTGCCCTTCTATGGGGCGTTGCCATTGGTACCTATTCTTCTATCTTTGTTGCTGTAGGCTTCTTGTCTCGCTTTGATCTCAAAGCGGCGGCTGAAGAGGCTGAAGAGCATGGTCTGACAAGCAAAGAGTAAGAATTATCATGAATGATGTGTCCCAATCATCCATCGTTGATATCAGAGAGCTAGAAGGTGATGGCAAGCTGACAATCATCCATAGCTACCGCAATTTTGGCTTTCGCATCGCCAAAGAAGGCTATGAGGGCTCTCAGATCCTTTTGCCAAGAGAGCGTTTTGATTGGAACCCGCCAGAATGGGACAAAATCACAATAGATGATTTAGCACCTATTTTTACCGATAATGTGCCGCCTTTGCTAATCCTAGGTCTTGGTGAAGCACCGCAGGGTCTTTTGCCAGAATTGCAAGTGGCGTTACATGAAAAAGGCGTCTCTCTTGAGATTATGTCTACGGCGGCTGCCTGTCGTACGTGGAATGTGTTGTTAAGTGAAGGGCGTCACGCCGCGGTGGCTCTCCTAGCTGTGGCCTAATATGACGCAAGCCTATCAAGAATTGCGCAAAACAGCGCGCGCCCTTGCACTTGCTAGCTTATTTGATAAGCCAGATGAGCGTGATGTCATTTGCGATTTGTTGCAATTGGGACTTGAGCTTGAAAAAATCTTAGAGATCGCCTCTGAGCCAATGTTGGCTATGATACGAATGCAATGGTGGGTGGATTTATTTGATAATGCCAGCCTATCAGATGAGGCACCTGACTTTGCCAAGCGGCTGTTTAACGCCCCTGCTATTGCCACGAATGATATCTTATCAATCGTACAACAAACGCAAGACAGCCTGCAAAGCCCAAACCCTGAAATGGCATGGGAGAGGTTGTTTATTGTAATGGCAAACGCCAATAGCTGGCAGATTGATGAGACAATCATGAAACAGCTTGGCCGCAATCTTGGTGCGCTTTATCTAGAAGAGGGCGGCTATCAGCCTCTTGATGACAGGGATATCAAGAAAGCCAGTGCAGGCACTTATGGGTTTCCACGGCTTGTGAACCTGTTGGTGAGCCGCCAGATATCAGGCAAACCAAATCAAGATTTCTTACTTGTTTTCAGATATTTATGGCGTGTTCTTTTTTAAGATCTTAGCCAATTTTCTGTATCTTGTAAGGCACGTGCCGAATAGGCATTTTTGCGATCTCTGCCACGAAGCTTTTTATTTGTCTCCATTGGCGGGAATAGGCCAAAATTAACATTCATTGGCTGAAAAGTTTCTGCCACAGCAC
>WTHV01000269.1 GCA_011525265.1 Alphaproteobacteria bacterium
CACCAGGCCTGTAGCACAAGGTTAAGATAGAAAAACCGGTATTTTTTGAAGATGAGGTGAACCTACCTAATCTGGAAATTTATGGATATCCATTTAGTGCTATCTGTCCAGGAAGCTGCATTTGCAAGATCAATCAAGGAGAGAATATATGGCCCGTACGCGCAATTTGTTACAAGATTTCCTATCAACTATTGCAGACCTAAGGCCGACATTCTCATCATCTAAAGATGAGCGTTCTATTGAAGATTTATCCACTGATTTGCTGAAAGGTGAGGATGAAACATCGCAGCAGCGTCTTGGCCGCCTTATCCTGGGCACATATGAAGAGCTTGATGATGAGGAAAAAAAGCGCTTTTTTCGCTTTTTAACAGATGAGATGGATTTAGATAGCCAACAGGTTATCACCTATGCACAGGCCTATCAATCCAAGCGAGATGCCGCCACCCTTGCTGCGTTACTGCAATCAGCAGAACCAATACGCCAACGCTATTTACGCCGCCTTAATCAAGTTGAAGGCGCAACACAAGTGCTTGTGCATATGCGCGCTGATTTATTACGCTTTGCCAAAAGTGATAAAAGCCTAAAGATAGCTGACCTTGATTTTTCACATTTATTTACGTCATGGTTTAATCGTGGCTTCCTTACAATACAGCCGATATCATGGCATACGCCTGCAAATATCTTGGCAAAGATCATCAAATATGAAGCGGTGCATGCCATTAATGATTGGGATGATTTACGCAGTCGCTTGCAACCAGATGATAGGCGCTGTTATGCCTTCTTCCATCCGGCTATGCCTGAAGAGCCGCTCGTATTTGTTGAGGTCGCCCTATGCAGAGGCATCCCCTCTTCTATTCAAAATGTATTAGAAGAACGTGATAGCAGCTTGATGCATGATGAGGTAGATACAGCGGCCTTTTATTCTATTTCAAATTGTCAGCGTGGCCTGCAAGGCATTTCATTTGGCAATTCACTGATTAAACAAGTTGTGGCTGATCTTTCAAAAGAAATTCCGACCTTAAAGCAATTTGTGACGCTATCACCTCTGCCAGGCTTTGCGGCATGGGCAAAAGATAATGCTGATGATATAGCAGATGGCGCCTTGTCAGATATTGCACAAGCAGCAAGCTCAGCTTTGCGCGGCGGTGACCAGGCTGCGCTTACCTCTTTCAACAAAGTTTTAAAAGAGCTTGCGGCACATTATTTGCTAGAAGCCAAGCGGCCAGATGGCCAACCTGTAGATGCGGTTGCGCGCTTTCATTTGCGCAATGGCGCATGTGTTCATGCGCTTCATCCTCTTGCTGATCTCTCAGATAATGGGATTAAGAACTCTTTTGGTGTGATGGTCAATTACGCTTATGATCTAGCTGATGTGGCTTCGCGCCATGAAAATTACATGTCTGACCATATTGTGGTTGCCAGAAAGCAGGTGGCGAATTTAACAAACAGCAAATCATCCTCATTTTTTCGTGTAAAGGATTAACAAAATGACCAACCAACTTTTTGACGGCCTATTTGGTCACTATAACCCAGATGCTTTGCTAGCAATTTTACCTGATGGGCGCCGTTATACTTATCAAGGTGCGGTTGAGACATCTGCACGTTTTGCGAATCTCTTAACCGATTATGGCATTCAAAAAGGGGACCGCGTCGCAGTGCAAGTCCCTAAATCGATTGAGGCTGCTTTGCTCTATATTGGGTGTATACGCGCTGGAGCAATATTTTTACCTCTTAACACAGCCTATACAGCGTCCGAGATTTCCTATTTCCTAGAAGATGCTGCCCCTGCCCTTTTTGTGTGCGATCCTGATAGAGCAGATGAGATGAAGGCGATTACAGATAGCCTTAACATCCGTCTTGAGACAATGGGTGTTTTACAAGCTGAGACCCCAGAGGCAGGAAGCCTTATTCATAATGCCAAATCAACGCCAACAGAATTTAAAAATATGGATTGTGCAGGTGATGATCTTGCCGCTATTCTTTATACATCTGGCACAACGGGGCGTTCAAAGGGCGCGATGTTAAGCCATGCAAATTTGCTGTCTAATTCACAAACATTAAAAGATTTATGGCAATTCACCTCTGATGATGTGTTGCTTCATGCTTTGCCTATTTTCCATACACATGGGTTATTTGTGGCGATTAATGTTGTGCTAGCATCTGGTGCTTCGATGATTTTCCTCTCTGGCTTTAAACAAGATGAGATCATCAACCATCTGCCTTCATCTACTAGCATGATGGGTGTGCCAACCTTCTATACACGCCTTTTGGGCGATGAACGCTTTACCAGAGAGTTGGTCTCTCATATGAGATTATTTATCTCAGGAAGCGCGCCTTTACTTGCGGAAACGCATATCCAATTTGAAGAGCTGACAGGCCAGAAAATTCTTGAACGCTATGGCATGACAGAAACAAATATGAACACCTCTAACCCCTATGATGGCGAAAGGCGTGCAGGCACTGTTGGCTTCCCTCTGCCAGGGGTAAGCGTGAAAATCTGCCATCCTGAAACAGGTGATGAGCTAGCAGATGGTGAAATAGGCATTCTTGAAGTCAAAGGGCCCAATGTCTTTTCAGGCTATTGGAACATGCCTGAAAAAACAGCTGAAGAGTTGCGTGAAAATGGCTTTTTCATCACAGGCGATTTAGCCAAAAAAGACGAAGATGGCTATATCCAAATTGTTGGCCGTTCAAAGGATCTGATCATTTCTGGTGGATATAATATCTATCCAAAAGAAGTTGAGCTTGCCTTGGATGAAGAAGAAAATATCGTGGAATCTGCTGTGATTGGCGTGCCTCATAGTGATTTTGGCGAGGCGGTTGTCGCGGTGGTTGTCTGTAATGATAAGGGGTTTGATCCCACAATAGCGATGCAGAATATCAAATCAAAATTAGCGCGCTATAAACAGCCAAAAGAAATCATTGTTGTTGAAACATTGCCGCGCAACACAATGGGCAAGGTGCAAAAAAACATCCTTCGCGATAGCTATAGCCATCTATTTGCTTAACATAAAATAGGGCTAACGCAGCACAGCGTTAGCCCTATCAAAATGGAAATACAGCTTTTGCAAATTATCGCAGAATGCCGATAGAAAGCACCGGATAAGCAATCAGCAAAATCAGCACTAGCAACATTATCAGCGCAAATGGGAATGCGCCAAAGAAGACATCTTTCAAAGAGACTTCAGGGTCATTCAAGCTCGCTTTAATCACAAAGCAAGAAATACCAAGCGGCGGCGTCAAAAGCCCAATCTCTGCACCGATAACCGTAACGATACCAAACCACACAAGATCCATACCCATGGATTCTACCAAGGTGATAAATAAAGGTACAACAATCAAAATAATTGAGGCGGTATCTAAGA
>WTHV01000100.1:0-32686 GCA_011525265.1 Alphaproteobacteria bacterium
CAACACCGCCCAAATCAACGAATGCGCCATAATCAGTGATGTTCTTAACAACACCCTGTAGGACCTGACCTTCTTCAAGGCTAGAGACCAATTCAGTTCTGGCTTCTGCGCGTGATTCTTCCAATACAGCTCTGCGTGATACAACAATGTTGCCGCGGCGTCTGTCAATTTTCAAAATCTGGAATGGCTGTGGTGTACCCATCAAAGGTGCAATGTCATGCACGGGGCGGATATCAACCTGTGAGCCAGGCAAGAAGGCAGTCGCGCCAGATAGGTCGACTGTAAAGCCACCTTTTACGCGGCCAAAGATAACGCCTGTTACACGTTCTTGTGCTTCAAAGGCGCTTTCTAGCATGATCCATGCTTCTTCACGTCTTGCTTTTTCGCGGCTGAGGACAGCTTGACCATCACGGTCTTCCATGCGCTCAACATATACTTCTACTGTATCACCTGATTTGATTTCAGCTTCTTGACCAGGGGCGCCAAATTCCTTTAGCGGCACGCGGCCTTCTGATTTCAAACCAACATCGATAACAGCATAGTCGCCTTGGACTTCGATAACGTAGCCTTTTACAACGCTGCCTTCGACTGAGATATTCTCTGCAAAGCTCTCAGCAAGCAGATCAGCAAAATTTTCCATGCCAGCCATAGCTGACGTGTCTTGGTTATTTGACAATTATGTTCTCCGTTAGGTGCCATAGGATGACGTGATAAGTGATAATCTTATCGTCATACTGCCTTCGCTGGATAAGGCTGCGACATCTCAATGCTGCAGGCGGCTTCATGTGGTGCTATCAGCATCATATTTCCCGCCAAATGCCGCTGGACAAATATGGCAAAAGTCTTTCATCCAGCATCTTTGAATAATATGGATTTGCTCGCAGCAAAGTAAGAGCAAATCATTTGTGCCACTCTTATATCGTTTTTTTTGAAAACTACAAGCTTTTCACGTGATTTAATGCCAATTGCAAAACATCTTGTGCGCTTAATTCAGACGTGTCGATGATGATGGCATCATCAGCTGGCTTTAACGGGGCTGTGGTACGGGTCTTATCTCTGGCATCTCGCTGTGTTAAATCAGCCAAGATTTGTGCTTGTGTGATCGTATCATCTGTGGCGGATAATTCGAGGAAACGGCGTTTCGCACGCACATCAAGTGCCGCATCAATATAGAATTTCACATCCGCATCAGGCAGGATAACCGAGCCAATATCCCTGCCATCTAACACAGCGCCTTTGCCAGATGGTGGGCTGTTGGCAAAATCTCTTTGCTTTTCAAAAAGAGCATCTCTTACCGCAGTCAAAACAGCTATTTTTGAGGCTATCTGTGCCACTTCAGAGGTGCGCAGGCTATCATCATTGCTTATCGGCAGGGCTAAATTCTGCGCAATGGCAACAATCTCATTTTGCTTATCTGCGCCATTATCAGGATTGGCATCAAGGCTGATTTTCGCCGCTAGCACATCTCGTGCAACCGCACGATATAAGGTGCCTGTGTCGAGGTAATCATATGACAAAGCCATCGCTAATGTCTTGGCGAGAGTCCCTTTGCCAGAGGCCGCAGGGCCATCAATTGCGATCTTAAAACTCATCTTTTAAAAAATCCTTATGATGTAATTTGCGCGCCGATCTTGTTCATCTTCTCCGCAAAATGTGGAAAAGAGGTGTTGATGGTCTCTACATCATCCACTTGAATAGGATTCGCTGCAACCATGCCCAAAACCAGAAATGACATGCCGATTCGGTGATCATGCTGGCTGTTAATGGTCGCACCACCTGTGATAGGGGTATCTTGACCTGTGACAGACATGAAATCATCCCCTTCTGTGACATCAACCCCGCACGCTTTGAGACCGGCTGCCATAACAGCAATACGATCTGTTTCTTTGACGCGCAATTCGGCAACGCCTGACATCATGGTTGTGCCAGTGGCTCTGCTCGCGGCCACAGAAAGGATGGGATATTCATCAATCATCGAGGCCGCTCTGGCAGGGGGGACATCAATCCCATGTAATTGTGAAGAGCGTACACGGATATCTGCCACTTCCTCACCGCCTTCAAGGCGTTGGTTTGACAATGTGATATCACCACCCATTTCGATCAAACTTGTGATAAGCCCTGTTCGTTGCGGGTTCATGCCAACCGCTGGTAATGTGACATCACTATTAGGGGTAATCAGGGCAGCTACCATCACAAAGGCGGCAGATGAGGGGTCGCGCGGGACAAGAATATCTTTGGCGATAAGGTCTGTGCCGCCTGTCATTGTAACGCGGTGTGCGCCATCATCTAGGATCTCTTGTGTGACGGAAACTCCGAAATGGCGCAACATAGCTTCAGTATGATCGCGCGAGATATGAGGTTCTGTAACAATGGTATTGCCTCTGGCGCGAAGGCCGGCAAGAAGGATAGCAGATTTGATCTGTGCAGATGCGACTTTTGGCGCATAGGTCACAGGCAAAGGTATCTCAAGCCCTGTCACAGTCACAGGCAATTTGCCATCATTTGTTGAGACATCTGCGCCCATTTCTTCTAGCGGGTCAGTGATACGACGCATAGGGCGCTTTGATAAGGAGGCATCACCGATAAAAGTCGCGCTAAGAGATTGGCCTGCGATAAGCCCCATCAGTAAGCGCACGCCAGTGCCAGCATTGCCAAGGTCAAGTGGATTTGCGGGGGCGGTAAGCCCGCCCATGCCAACCCCATCAATGATATAATCATCGCCCTGCTTTTGGATTTGTGCCCCGCAGTCAATCATGGCTTGCTTTGTGGCCATCACATCATCACCTTCAAGCAGGCCAGATACGCGTGTCCGCCCTATGGCAATCGCACTCAAAATCATTGAGCGGTGCGAGATTGATTTATCACCTGGCACATCAAAATGGCCTGTCAATTTGTCTGTTTTGTGTGACACAAGAGAGAGTGACATCTAAAAATCCTAATCATTTCTATGACTGCGCATCATGATTGCACCCTATGCGCAAAAGCATTGCCATGATGGCTTATCCGTTATTCTGCGGCTACTATAAACCGCGCTTTGCCTAGAAAATAGCCTGAAATTGTGAAAAACTGTATTTTTTGCTTTGACAAGTTTGCATTTTTAGGTGAAATCGCCAATAAGCGAAGTTGCAGTTACTATTCTATCGATTTTATGTGAAGGACCTGTTATGGCGAAACAAGATCTTGGTAAAAAGCGCCGCTGTGCGTCTTGTGGTATGAAATTTTATGATTTCAATAAAAGCAAAATTGAATGTCCAAGCTGTCAGACTGTGTTTAATCCTGACCAATTGCTAAAAAGCCGCCGTGGTCGTGCTGCCAAATCAGAACAAACAACAGCCGCCGCAGCCGAAGCAATCCAAGATAGTGAATTATTGGCTGATGATGAGGCTGAAGAAGACGCCGATGCTTTGGGTGAAGATGAAGCATTGGTAAATATCGCACCAACAGAATCAAATGATGAAGAAGATGGTGCTGCCATTTTAGATGATAGCGTTGATGAAGATTTCATTGATGAGATTGAAGATGACGCTGACACACAAGAGGGCGACGAAGAGCTATAAATTTTCAAAATTCTCTTGCAATTCAGCTGGTGTGTCGCTACATCACTGAACAAGCGATAATCGTGGGGCCATAGCTCAGCTGGGAGAGCGCTACAATGGCATTGTAGAGGTCGTCGGTTCGATCCCGTCTGGCTCCACCAATCGCAAAACAAAAAAGCCCTCATGGTTATGATGGGCTTTTTTTGTGTCTGATTTGTTATAAAGCGTTTTGTTTATCTCTGAAAACCATCGCCCAGATACACTTCTCTTACACCTGAATGCTCGACCACCTCATCAGGGCGGCCTGTCATCATCACCATGCCATCATGAATGATATAGGCGCGGTCAATCAGGTCGAGTGTTTCTCTGACATTATGATCTGTGATTAAAACGCCAAGCCCATGCTCTTTGAGTTGTGCAATCAGCTCTCTTATCTCTGAGATAGAGATAGGGTCAATGCCGGCAAGTGGCTCATCAAGAAGAAGGAATGTCGGACGCGCAGCAAGTGCTCTTGCGATTTCCAATCTGCGGCGTTCACCGCCAGACAGGCTAAGAGAGGATGTGTTGCGCAAGTGGGAAATGCCGAATTCCGCCATTAAATCCTCAACCATCATTTTGCGCACAGATTCCTTTGGCTCAAAGATTTCAAGCACAGCGCGGATATTTTGCTCAACAGTTAGCCCGCGAAAGACACTAGATTCTTGAGGCAGATACCCAATGCCACGCCGTGCGCGCTCATATAAGGGCAGGGCGGTTACATCCTTGCCATCAAGCATCACCGCACCTTCATCAGCATTAATCAGCCCTGAAAGCATATAAAATGTTGTTGTCTTGCCAGCACCATTTGGCCCCAACAGCCCCACAGCTTCGCCGCGTTTCACATTTAACGTAACGTTGCGCACAACGCGTCTTTTGGCAAAACTCTTGCCCAAACCAGAGGCTTGCAAGCCGCGGCTTTCATGGACAATTTTGACATTATCTTGGCCATTGCGGCTATTTAGAGACTGATTGTCATCACTCATGATGATGCCTTTTGCTTTCGCGACTTACCTATTCAGCGCTTGTTAAAATGCCAGAGACGCGCCCCTGACCTTCTTCAGCGATTAACTTGCTGATTCCCTTATTAAAATCAATTTCAGCCTTTTGTCCATTCAAAACGCTTTCACCATCAATAATTTTTACATCGCCCGTCAGCAACGCTTTGCCTGTTACGGCGCTATAAAAGCCTGTCTGGCTAAAGGCTTCCTTGCCATCTTGTTGACGCACATAGACATTGCCAGTGGCAGTTACTGTATCGATTTCATCTGTTTCACCAAGCACGATTTCAAGGGTATTCCCTTTTAAAAGGCGCCCATCTGCAAGGGTAATTTCCGCCTTATCAGTGGCCGTGATAATCCCGTCTGCCTTATTATAGGTCAGGCTGTTTTCAGCACGTGCGGTGCCATCTGCTGAACGGATAACTGCTTTTGGCCCGTTTAGCTCATAGAAATCTTTTTGGACATTATAATCAAGGCGCGCACCACTGCCTGTCATATCAGCATCGGCAAATGATACATTTGTGGTGGCAATGATACGTGTGATATCTTGGCTGGTCGATGTGGCATCATAATAGGCTTTTAAGATGTCAGCCTCAATGCTTTGCGCCCCGCGAATAGCCTTTGCCGCACCATTGGCTTCATAAAGGCCCTTTGTTTGATCCCACACAAGCTCATTAGAGGCAGATATTTCCAATTGCTGTGCATAAATAGGCGTGTTGCATAATAGCACTGTGCCAAATAAAAGTGCCGCTTTGGTTAGATGTTTCACGACTTCTCTTCCTCTCCAATAAGTGCCTTGCTTTGCCCTTTGAAAATAATTTTGTCACCAAATCCTGTGACAGCCATTGCCTCAGCTGTAATATGTGATGTGCGGCTTTGGACAGATACCGCCTCAGGCGCGTCAAAATTGCCCGCATCTAAATCACCGTTGAGCGTGGAGGTTTTGAATGTCATGGCACGTGCGCTTTGGGTGATAATAACATTCCCCGTTAGATTGAGGGTGTTGTGCGCTTGATTAAATTGGCCTTGATAGGATGAAATGGTAATGCGCCCATTTTCATCATTTGTGATTTCACCCTCTATCACAGATAGATTGACAAGGTTTGCGTCGGTGGCATCTTCTGATGCTCTTTGCGCATTTAAGATATAATCATCACCTGATTTTGTTTGGCCGCGATAGGTTAGCCCTTGCAGTTCCAATTGCCCTGTTGGCGTGGTTGAAACAGCGGCTAATTCGATTTCAATATTATTATCAGATTGAAAAAATAACACCCACACCACAAGCAATGACGTCGCAATGCTAGCGCCAATTCCTATCATGGCTGATAGCCGCAAAGAGCGAGACCGCTCTTGTTTTGGCACGCTTGCTTTTGGGGCAAAGCTAACAGATTTTTGTATGGGTTTTTTGGACACGCATTCTACTCTTGTAGGGGTTTGGTTGTTAAGGTCACATCCTTGTCAAACATAATATGATTTAATGATGGAATATATCCATCGCCTCAAATCCTGCCAAATCTAGCGTGGCACGATGCGGTAAATAGTCAAAACAAGCGCGCGCCGCATCTTGGCGCCCTTCACGTTCAAGGCGCATGACCAATTCGTCTTTAAGGCGGTGCAAATATAATACGTCACTTGCCGCATAATCAATTTGCTGTTGTGTAAGCTCATCTCTGCCCCAATCAGAGGATTGCTGCTGCTTTGATAGTTCCACGCCTAATAATTCGCGGCATAATTCTGCTAGCCCATGGCGGTCAGAATAGGTGCGAACAAGCTTTGATGCGATCTTTGTGCAAAAGATAGGCCCCTCAAACCCACCAGCTAATTTGTGCAATTGCGCAATATCAAAACGACCAAAGTGAAATAACTTTTCAACAGATGGATCTAAGATCAAGGCCTTCAAATTAGGGCAGGGGGCTTGGTCAGCTTTCATCTGCACAAGATGGGCATTGCCATCACCTGATGATAATTGCACTACACATAAACGATCTCGTGTGAGGTTTAGACCCAAGGTTTCAGTGTCAATTGCCACGGACTTACCAAGGTCTAGCCCATCGGGCAAATCATCATGATATAATCTGTTTGTCATTATCTAAAATCTCACTCTCAGCCGCATAAAAGGGCAGATACTATGGCAGATGGTTTTTGTGATGCCATTATGCCACAGGCGGTGTGTAAAAGCCTATTACATTCTCACTCTCGGGTCTGCGGCGCTCTTTGGGGGCTTGCAATTTTTCGCCGACATAAATAAAGCCAGCAATTTTATCAACGCCAATGCGCCCGCCTAGCGCCTCTATCATCCTATCATTATAGCTGTACCACTCGCTGACCCATTGCGCGCCATAGCCAAGTGATTGAGCTGCTGTAACAATATTCATCGCCACTGCCCCAGCTGATAATTCCATTTCCCAAATAGGGATTTTGGGATGGTCTTTTGGGGTTGCTAATACTGCAAAAATAGCGCCAGCACGCATGAAACGGTCTTCTTCAAATTGGAGGCCTTCTTGTGTTGCCTCTGGATTATTTTTGGCAAATTCGTCCCTTAATATGGTCTTGCCAAGATAGGCTCTTGCTTCATTCTGGATGACCATGATTTTCCACGGGCCAAGGACGCCGTGATCTGGCACACGCACACCACAGGCAAGGATGGTTTGAATATCATCTGCTGGCAGTGTCTGATTGCCCAATAATTTAATCAGGGTCGAACGACGTGTTTGCAGGAAATCAGTTATATGATTGGTCATGATTTATGTGAACTCTTCTCAAAAGCGCGCACCATTTTGTTGTAATGCGCGGTAAATAATGCCCGTTTTACCATAGAATGATAGAGGCGATATAGGCGTGCTGCAATGCGGTGTATCGGGTTTGCCACAGGCTTTATCCCGTCATAGCCAATTCCAGAACCCATATCATTATGGACAACAAGATCAGGGCTTGTTGTTGCGATATGCAAGCCTGATTGCCACCATTTATTCAAGCACATATCAATTTCAAGGCCAAATGTGGCATGATGGGCAAGCATATAAGAGGCCGCTTTGCGATTGATCACATAGCCAAAAGTGCCATTATTGGTAAATTTCTTGAAGTGAAATGCCAACCCAGATGTCGCGGTGCCAATAATTTTGGAGGGGCGGTTTGGGCGATTATCACATAAAAAGATCATATCAAGCGCGCTCATCGCTTTGGCAAGATGGGGCACATTTGCAGCAAAATCTTCTGTGATTTCGGCATCATCTTCTAAGATAATGATGGCATCATTGTCACTTTCAAGCAGATAGCGATATGCCTTCATATGGGATAAGTGACAGCCCACAGCACCAGGATTAGGATGATAGGACATGGTGAAAAAGGTTGAAGCCTTATTCATATTTCGCGATTGCTCATCTTTATCCCAACCTCTGGCATCAACGCCTTCTAGCCAATGATAATCAAGGCCAAAGGGCGCTAAACTCGCTTCTAGCCTCGTGCGCCGCGCGTCATCGCCTGGTAGTGATATAACAATTATTTCCATAAGACTTCTTGTAGGGTCTGATTTGTTGCAAGGCAAGTTACTTTGCGCCCATCATAAGAGCCGCACCCGCTAGAGGCTTGCTGCCATGGCAAAACCAGATGCCCACGCCCATTGGAAATTATGTCCTCCAAGATGGCCTGTGACATCCACAACCTCACCAATGAAATACAAGCCTGCACAATTCTTGGCTTCCATGGTTTTTGAAGATAGCTCATTTGTATCAACCCCGCCAATTGTGACCTCTGCTGTCCGATAGCCCTCTGTGCCGGCAGGCCTGATGGTCCAGTGATTTGTTAATTGCCCAATGCTATCTAAAGCCTTATCGGGCAGGTCAGCAAGCCGTCCTGATAGGCCTGCTGTATCACATATCTGATGCGCCAATCGCTTTGGTAGTGTCTGTGAGAGTGCGTTTAAAATATCGGTGCGTGGTGCGGCTTTTTTCTCATCACGCAAACGCTGAGAGACATCATGCGCAGGCGCAAGATTGACAAGGACATCCTCACCATCTTGCCAATAGGATGAGATTTGCAAAATAGATGGGCCTGATAAGCCACGATGGGTGAATAGCAAACCTTCGGCAAATTGTGTTTTATCGAACTGCACATCTGCTTCAACAGATAGGCCAGATAATTCAGCACAATAGTCTTTCATATGGTCAGTAAAGGTCAATGGAACAAGCGCAGCACGTGGGCGAATAATGGTCAAGCCAAACTGCTTTGCGATATCATAACCAAACCCTGTTGCGCCAATTTTTGGAATTGATAGGCCGCCTGTTGCGATCACAAGCTTTGTTGATGTGATGGCGCCATTATCTGTTGAAAGATGGAATAAGCCATCTGATTTCTTAACAGCTTCAATGTTTGTGCCAAATCGCTTGGTCACGTGTGCTGCGTCACATTCTGTTAATAGAAGATCAATGATATTTTGGGCGCTATTATCACAAAAAAGCTGTCCTAATTTCTTTTCATGATAGGCGATTTTGTGTTTTTCAACCAATGAGATGAAATCATAAGGGCTGTAACCCGCAAGAGCTGATTTCGCGAAATGTTTGTTCTGCGATAAAAAATTGTCAGGCCCTGAATAATAATTTGTGAAGTTACAACGTCCACCGCCCGAAATGCGGATTTTTTCCGCCACTTTGGTGCGATGATCAAGCAAGATGGTGCGATTGCCTTTGCGGCCGACCTGACTGGCACAAAATAGGCCAGCCGCTCCTGCGCCAATAATGGCGACATCATAATGGGCAGGCTTATGCGCCATTTGTGTCAGACTTATTTTTTGGCGCAAAACACCATGTGATAAAGCGATGTATGCCATAGCCGATCACAGGCATGACTATCACAAAAAACGCGATGGGGATAAGGCGTCCCTTATCATGGCCAGGTGATATAAGCCCTGCGGTGAGCAAGAGCAATTCTGAGAGACCAATGATAAGCCAATTACAGCTTAATAGGAAAATACGAAATGTGGCCATGATAAAAATTCTTACCCTTACACAATAAGTTTTAAACAGATGATAGGCTGTTAAGCCACCGTGTAATCTCACCTTGTCTTGCTGTCAGCGCATCCTCATCATAAGGGATTGCTGAGCCATTGCCCCATATCGGGTTCGGCCATGCCATATCACCTTCATGGCGCGCAATTATATGCAAATGCATCGCTGGTACAATATTCCCTATTGTCGCAATGTTCATTTTATCTGCTTTTGTTTTATTTTGGATGATATCCGCAATCTGAGAGGCGTAATCCATCATCTCATGACGTTGTGATTTCGTCAGGTCAGATAACTCAAAAATATCGGGTAATTGCGGGATTAGCAACAGCCAACAATAGCGCGTATCATTAACCATACGCACTTCACATAGACCGCATTGGCGGATGAATGATGACGTTGAGGCAATCAGGGGATTAAGGGTAAAATTCGTCATGCTGATCTCTTGTCAAATATGGCTGTGAAAAACAAAGTGCACAGCTTGCCTATTTCTATGTTGCCCCCCATAGTAGCAGAGGATTTTCAAAAGAAAAGGAGCGGTTAGAATGAAACAATTTATGATATTGCATGTTGGCTTTGAGAGGCCAACGCCTGAGATTATGGAACAATGGAATGATTGGTTTGCAAAAACAGCCTCCTGCACCATTGATATGGGCGGCTTTATGGGGGGAAGGGAGCGCAATAAGTCTGGCAGCCAAGAGCTTGGATGGGATGAAAATTGCTTAACAGGCTATTCTATTATTGAGGCAGAATCCCTTGAGGCAGCAGAAGAGATTGCATCAACAAACCCTTTTATCACTGCCATCAGAATTTACGAAATTCGCAAGCAATAAGGGCGCTATTCACATAAATAGTTAAGACAAGAAAACGCATAGGTCACAATAAATGGGTCTGGAGTTGGAACAGGGTAAAGAGATTGATTATCGCATGGTTTTAAAAGCCATGAGTGTTGATGAGAAAAAAGAGCTGATGGTCTTAACAAATCATCATGGTCTTTTAATGCTCTCAGCTCATCTTTGTCTTATTGCGATATTAGCCTATGGGCAGTCTGTCTCTGAGGGGCTTGTGCGGTTCTGTTTTCTTGTTGGTCAAGGGGCTGTGATGTGCTTTTTATTTTGTGCCATGCATGAGGCAAGTCACGGGACCGCCTTTCGCACAAAATGGCTGAATAAATTTGTCACAAACGCTGTTGGCCTTTTGCTCTTTATGGGCGCTAAATGGTTCACCTATTTTCATAATGCGCATCACCGCCATACAAATGATACAGCGCGTGATCCCGAACTGGCAGGTGGCAAACCAGATAATTGGCTTGGCTATCTTTGGTATCTGTCTGGCATTATGATTTGGGTCCAGTCTTTTGCCGCGCTTGTAAAAAATGCTTTTGCCACACCGCAGGCAGATTATATCCCGCAATCTGGCAAGCATTTGGTGCAAAAAGAAGCACGGCTTATGCTTGTGTTTTACAGCATAATTTTCACGGCTCTTCTCGCGACAGCGGCTGAGGCCTTACTCTATTATTGGCTTTTGCCGCTATTATGTGGTCAGCCATTTTTGCGCCTCTTTTTGCTCGCAGAGCACACGGATTGTCCCCATGATGATGATATGCTGAATAATAGCCGGACAATCTATACCAATCCTGTGCTATTGGCGCTGTCTTGGCAGATGCCTTATCATACAGCCCATCACAGTTTTCCTGCTGTACCATTTCACAAATTAGCGCGATTTCATGCTTTTATTCATCATCATGTAAAACAATCGTCTCAAGGCTATGGTGTATTTCATCACAAGATGATAGCGCAGTATCGCAAGAGGTCATAAAAGAGCTTGAAGCCTCTCACTTATTAAAAGGATGTTGCCATGAGAAATATCACGTCTCGCCATATTTCAGATTTTCAAAATGATGGTGCAGTGCTGATTAAAGGGCTGTTTGCTGATTGGGTTGAGCCTATTGCACGTGCGATCGATGCCAATATGGCAAATCCCGGCCCTTATGCCGCAGAAAATTTGCTAGAGGGTGAAACGGGGCGTTTCTTTGATGATTATTGCAATTGGCAAACCATCACTGAGCTGGAAGATATCATGCGTCACTCCCCTGCGGCTGAGGCAGCAGCGGCATTGATGCAATCACAAGAAGTACAATTTTTCCATGATCATATTTTGGTTAAGGAGCCAGGCACTGCCAAAGCCACGCCATGGCATCAAGATGCCCCTTATTATTTTGTCGATGGCCAGCAGACACTAAGCTTTTGGATTCCTATCGACCCTGTCAAAGAGGCAAGCTTACGTTGTATCAAGGGCTCGCATAAGTGGGAAAAGCTTGTGCTACCAACAAGATGGCTGAAAGAAGATGATTTCTATCTTGATAATTCGGAATTTTTGCCTGTCCCTGACCCTGATGCAGAGCCAGATAATTATGAGGTGTTAGAATGGCAGATGGCGCCGGGTGATGCCGTGGCATTTGATTATCGCTGTGTTCATGGCGCGCGCGGTAATATGGCGGCAAGCCGCAGGCGCGCTTTGTCATTGCGCTATCTAGGAGATGATGCACGCTACATCACACGTCAAGGCCGCACCTCACCACCATTTCCCGGCCATGATATGCAAGAGGGTCAAAAATTACGCTCTGATTGGTTCCCTGTCGTTTGGCCAAAAACGGCCTAGGATGACAAAAAATAGTCTCTTTACTATTAAAGGTGGTTTGGTTTAAACCAATCGGCAGATGGCAAAAATAGGGTTTTTAGCATGAAACAAAAAACAATCACAATCATTGGCGGGTCAGGCTTTGTCGGGCGTTCTGTCGTTGAAAAGTTGGCCAAAACAGGCGCGCGTATTATCATTTTAACGCGCAATGCTGATAAGGCAAAAATGCTGAAGCCGCTTGGTGATGTTGGGCAAATCACGGCTATTTCTGGTGATGCGCTGAATGATGATGCGCTTGAATCTGTGATTGCACCTGCTGATATGGTTGTGAATTTGGTTGGTATTTTGGCACCATCAGGCAAGCAGAATTTTGAAGCAACACAAGCGTTATTGCCACAACGTATTGCTGCTTTTGCCAAAACCCATAATGTTGAAAAAATTGTGCATCTCTCAGCCATTGGTGCTGATTTGAAATCAAAAAGCCGCTATGCCGCAACAAAGGCAGAGGGTGAGCGCGCACTTCTTCGTGGCTTCTCGCCCGTAACAATTTTGCGCCCTTCAATTGTTTTTGGCCCAGGTGATGGGTTCTTTAACCGCTTTGGCCAAATGGCGATGGTGGCACCTGCTTTGCCTGTGATAGGTGGGGGACGCAATTTGATGCAGCCTGTCTATGTGGGTGATGTGTCTGATGCGGTTGTCGCCTCTTTGCGAGATGCCAGCACCAATGACCAGATTTTTGAGCTTGGCGGCCCACGTGCCTATAGCTTTAAGAGATTGATGGAAATGACTTGTGAGGCGGTTGGTCGTACGCGCCCTCTTATCTCAGTTCCTTTTGCGCTGATGCATATCCCGGCATCATTCCTGCAGTTTTTGCCTAACCCGCCATTAACGCGCGATCAGCTTTATTTGCTTGAGCAAGATAATGTGGTGGCGAAAAAGGCGAAAACATTGGCTGATTTAGGTATCGCGCCACAATCTGTTGAAGCACATATTTCGGATTACCTTGCCCATTTGCGCAAAGGTGGCCGTTTCTCTGCCAAATAGAGCGGTGTTAAACCATACCTAGCGCAATGGCGCCTAGCAATAAGGCGCCAAGTGCAAACCTGTAATAGACGAAAATTTTAAAATCTGCCTTGGCAAGCCAGCCCATCATAAAACGGATGGCGATAAGGGCGGTGATTAATGACAAGCTTGCCACAATGGCTGCATCAAGGGCTTGGGCGCTTAATTGGCTTGCGCCGTCTTCTGTGAAAAAGTGACGTGACTTCAAAACGCTCGCACCGCCAATAACAGGCAGAGATAGCAACATTGAAAAGCGCGCAGACGCCACACGGCTATAGCCTCTTGCCCGCGCCACCGTCATGGTAACGCCAGAGCGTGATGTGCCAGGAATAAGGGCAAAGATTTGTGATGCGCCGATTAGCACAGCATCACGAAGTGTCATATCTTCTGCAGACTTGCTAGCAGGGTAATCTGTGTCAGCCTTATAAAGCAGGGCAGCAAAGATGATATTTGCGAGGGCAACGGTCATGGCAAGGCGCAAAAATGCTGGCGCTAGCATCTCCACCACAAGACCCACCGCAATAACAGGCAGGCTTGCTATGATAAGCATAATCGCAAGGGATAAGCCGTCCCGATCTGCTTTGCCAAAGGTCACAACGCCCTTTGCCATGCGCCCAACCTCAGCGCGCACATAAATCAAAACTGCCCCGAGCGTACCAAAATGAGCCGCAACATCAATGAGTTGCCCTTGATCAGCATAGCCTGTCAAAGCCGGAAATAGGACAAGATGCCCCGAGCTTGAAATAGGTAAGAACTCTGTAATGCCTTGAATGGCTGAGAGGGCGATTAGTTGTATTGTGGTGAATTGAGACTCTATCATCATGGCGCGACCATAGCTAATGACATCTTAGCAGGCAAGCGTAGGGTTCAACCTTTAATTAGTTCCGATATGGTACTATTTTTGACAGCTATGCCACAAGATTTTTTGATTAAGGGGATTTTTGCTTGAAATATATTTCAAAATGGGTCATAATCATTGTCCAATTTAAGGGTCTGTGTTTGTAGCCGTCTATCAAGCTGTAAAAGGCGGCAGACATAACCCTGAAGAAATAGAGTGCATCATAGTTTGCATGAGGGAGATGACCATGGCTTCGAAAATGCTGCAATTTGTGAAAACAGAAAAGCAAATGCCATCAAAACGCACTGCTGATGATAGAGCGAAAGATTTTGATGAGATTTATCGTGATTTCTCGAAAGAGCGCGCTGAAGAACAAGCCAGCCGCTGTTCGCAATGTGGTGTGCCATTTTGTCAGGTGAATTGCCCGTTGCATAACAACATCCCTGATTGGTTGATGCTGACAGCTGAAGACAGATTGCAAGAGGCTTATGAAGTATCAGCTGCGACAAATAATTTCCCAGAAATCTGTGGCCGCATCTGTCCGCAAGATCGCTTATGCGAAGGCAATTGCGTGATTGAGAAAGGCTTTGAGTCTGTCACAATTGGGGCAGTTGAAAAATATATCACCGAAACAGCTTTTGAAAATGGCTGGGTTAAGCCAGCAAGCCCTGTTGCGGAGCGTGATCAGTCTGTCGGCATTATTGGTGCCGGGCCAGCTGGCCTGTCAGCAGCCGATATGCTACGCCGCAAAGGCTATCAGGTCACCGTTTATGATCGCTATGACAGAGCAGGTGGTTTGCTGATTTATGGCATTCCCGGCTTTAAGCTTGAAAAAGATATTGTCGAGCGCCGTGCAAGATTGCTGGAAGATGGCGGTGTGACTTTCAAGCTTAATTGCAATATTGGCACAGACATTAGCTTTGATGAAATCAGAGAGGCCCATGATGCTGTTCTGATTGCCACAGGTGTTTATAAAGCACGTGATATTGCCCTACCAGGGGCAGGCCTGAAGGGTGTTGTGCCTGCCTTGGATTATCTGACTGCCTCAAATAAGAAATCTTTGGGCGATGATGTGCCGGAATTTGATGATGGCTCTTTAAATGCCAAGGGCAAAGATGTTGTTGTGATTGGTGGTGGTGATACAGCAATGGATTGTGTCCGCACAGCTATTCGCCAAGAAGCCAAGTCAGTCAAATGTCTTTACCGTCGTAACAAAGCCAATATGCCGGGCTCTCAGCGTGAAGTTGAAAATGCTGAAGAAGAAGGTGTTGATTTTCAGTGGCTGTCAGCCCCGCAAGCCTTTACAGGTGATGAGAGCGTCGACGCGGTCATGGCACAGCGTATCCATTTGGGTCAGGCTGATGAAACAGGTCGCCAAGTCCCACAAATTATCGAAGATTCCACCTATAAGCTTGACGCTGATCTGGTCATTAAAGCGCTTGGGTTTGATCCAGAAGATTTACCAGGCCTATTTGGTCAGGATGCGTTGCGCGTTTCAAAATGGGGAACAGTTGCCATTGATTGGAAGACCATGATGACAGATATGCCAGGCGTTTTTGCCGCTGGTGATATTGTCCGTGGTGCCTCTCTTGTGGTGTGGGGTGTTCGTGATGGCCGTGATGCGGCTGACCGTATTCATGCCTTTGTCGAAGCTGAACTATCTGGCGCAAATAAGGCAGTAGGCTAGTCCGTTAACGGGCAGGCGTTAAGGAGATTTAAGATGAGCGATATTAAGAACAATCAGACATCATCATTAGACCAGCAAGCCTATCTTGCACGTCGCAAAGATAATGAGGCATTGCTTGGCGATGCTGGCATCTACAACCCGCAAATGGAACATGATAATTGTGGTGTGGGTTTTGTTGCAGCAGTGGATGGTAAGCCATCTCGTGCGGTTGTATCTGCCGCTATTGAGGCGTTGCAGTCAATCTGGCACAGAGGCGCGGTTGATGCTGATGGTATGACAGGCGATGGCGCTGGTATTCATATTGCTATTCCACGCGATTTCTTTATCGAGCATATTGCCAGAACAGGTCATAAGGATAATGGCGATAAATTGGCTGTGGGCATGGTGTTCTTGCCGCGCCAAGATTTAAGCGAGCAAGAGACTTGCCGCTGTATTGTGGAACAGGAAATTTTGGCAAAAGGCTATCAGATTTATGGCTGGCGCCAAGTGCCAACCGATACAACAGCGCTTGGCCAAAAGGCGATGGCAACACGCCCAGAGATTGAACAGATTATGTTCTCTATGCCTGTTGACCTCTCAGAAGAAGAAGCAGAGCGCCAATTATTTATCATTCGCCGCCGTATCGAAGAAGCAGTCTTGCGCGCACAGGTTACTGATTTTTATGTCTGCTCTTTATCAACACGTTCTATCATCTATAAGGGTATGTTCTTGGCAGAGCAGGTAACAGCTTTTTATCCTGATTTGCTTGATGAGCGCTTTATTTCCGATTTTGCGGTTTATCACCAGCGTTACTCGACAAACACATTCCCAACATGGCGCCTTGCACAGCCATTTCGCGTGCTTGCCCATAATGGTGAAATTAATACGGTTCGCGGCAATATGAATTGGATGGCGTGCCATGAAGATAGAATGCAAAGCGATCTTTTTGGCCAATCTGTTGAAGAGATTAAGCCAATCATTGCCAAAGGCTCATCAGATTCAGCCGCGCTTGATTCTGTTTTTGAGTTAATGCTGCATGGTGGTCGTGATTTGCCGATGGTTAAGACTATGATGATTCCGCAAGCCATTGATGTGGATGGCGGCTCTGACTTAGCTGAACTTTATGCTTATTGTAACGCTGTGATGGAACCATGGGATGGGCCTGCTGCGATTGCCGCTTTCTCAGGTGATTGGGCCATTGGCGGCACTGACCGTAATGGTTTGCGCCCGATGCGCTATACGCTTACCAATACAGGTCTTCTTATTGCAGGTTCAGAGACAGGCATGGTGGTTGTTCCTGAGAGTGAGATTATCGAGCGTGGCCGCCTTGGGCCTGGTGAGATGATTGGCGTCAATTTGGCTGAAGGCCGCCTGATGCATGATAAGGAAATTAAGGATAACCTAAAGACTCGCTCTAATTGGGGTGAGTGGGTTGGCCGTTCAGAGAAAATGGATGCGCTATTGGCAAAGGCGAAAAGCTCAAAGCTTGATTTGCCAGATGCTGATACATTGCGCCGCCGCCAGCTTTTGGCAGGCTGGACACTCGAAGATATGGAATTGCTTCTTCAGCCAATGGCAGAAGGTGGCAAAGAGGCGACAGGCTCAATGGGTGATGATGCGCCATTGGCAGTGCTATCAAGCAATTATCGCGGTCTACATCATTTCTTCCGTCAGAATTTCTCACAAGTCACAAATCCGCCAATTGATAGTTTACGTGAACGTCATGTGATGACTTTGCGCACACGTCTTGGCAATTTGGGCAATATCTTGGATGAAGCGCCAGAGCAATGTGATCATTTGCTGTTGAATTCGCCAATTCTAACAAATGCCGAATATGCGGCATTGGTCTCTCATCTTGGGACGAAGGCTGCCGTTATTGATTGTACCTATGATGCGGCGGATGGTGATGATGGGTTGAGCAAGGCGCTTGACCGTATTCAAGAGGAATCAGAAACAGCTGTGCGCGGTGGTTGTGAGCATATTATGCTGACAGATGCTGGCGCTGATGCAAGCCGTCTTCCTATCCCTATGATTTTGGCGACAGGCGCGGTTCACTCACATCTTGTGCGTGAACAGCTTCGTACATTTGCGTCTGTGAATGTCTCATCTGGTGAATGTTTGGATGTGCATCATTTTGCGGTTTTGGTCGGGGTTGGTGCAACAACCATCAATGCCTATTTGGCAGAATGGACGATTGTTGAGCGTATGGAAAAAGGCCTGCTTGAAGGGCTGACACGTTCACAAGCAATGGCGAATTTCAAAAAGGCTATCGAAGATGGTCTGCTGAAGATTATGTCTAAGATGGGCATTTCTGTTATCGCCTCTTATCGTGGTGGCTATAATTTTGAAGCGCTTGGCCTCTCACGTTCGCTTGTTGCAAAATATTTCCCACCAATGACATCACGCATTAGTGGTCTTGGCCTGAGCGGGATTCAATCTCGTATGCGCCAGATGCATGAAAAAGCCTTTGGTGGTGAAGCGTCATTCTTGCCTGTTGGTGGCTTGTTGCGTTACCGCAAATCAGGCGAGCGTCATGCCTTTGATGGGCAGATGATCCATGCCATGCAACATGCTTGTAATACGGGCTCTTATGATAGCTGGAAGAAATATGTCGGTATTGTCAGCCGCCAAGGTCCTGTGAACTTGCGTGACTTGCTTGATTTCACATCAGACGTAACGGCCATTCGCGTAGAGGATGTTGAATCAATTACCGAGATCAGAAAGCGCCTTGTCGCACCTGGTATCTCGCTTGGCGCTCTGAGCCCTGAAGCGCATGAGACACTCTCTATTGCGATGAATCGTATTGGGGCAAAGTCTGATTCAGGCGAAGGGGGTGAAGACCCAGAACGCTTTAAGTTGCGCGCCAATGGTGATAACCCATCAAGCGCGATTAAACAGGTTGCCTCTGGTCGTTTTGGTGTAACAGCTGAATATCTCAATAATTGCCAAGAGCTTGAAATTAAGGTCGCACAAGGCGCAAAGCCAGGCGAGGGCGGCCAATTACCAGGTATTAAGGTGAATGAGATTATCGCAAAATTGCGTCACTCAACACCTGGCGTGACTCTCATCTCACCACCACCACACCATGATATTTACTCTATCGAGGATTTGGCACAGCTTATCTATGATTTGAAGCAGATAAATCCAGAAGCGCGTGTGTGCGTGAAGCTGGTTGCGTCAACAGGTATCGGCACGATTGCTGCTGGTGTGGCAAAGGCCAAAGCTGATACGATTTTGATTTCTGGTCATGGTGGCGGTACGGGTGCAAGCCCACAATCATCAATCAAGCACGCTGGTATGCCGTGGGAGATTGGCCTATCAGAAGTGCATCAGGTTCTCTCGATGAATGATTTGCGGGACAAGGTTGTCTTGCGCACAGATGGCGGCTTAAAGACTGGTCGCGATATCGTTATGGCGGCAATGCTAGGCGCGGATGAATATGGTATTGGCACCTCAGCGCTTGTCGCGATGGGCTGTATTATGGTCCGCCAATGTCACTCAAACACCTGCCCTGTGGGTGTCTGTACACAGCGCGAAGATCTGCGTGATAAATTTGAAGGCACGCCTGATAAGGTTGTTCAGCTCTTCACACATGTGGCAGAAGAGGTTCGTGAAATCCTAGCGTCTCTTGGCTTTAATTCTATTCAAGAGGTCATCGGCCGCACAGATTTGCTATCACAGGTCTCACGCGGTGATGCGGCGCTTGATGATTTGGATTTGAACCCTATCCTTGTGCAAGCCATTACAACAGGTAAGCGTGGCGGTGATATCAAAGCCGCTCGTGTTGAAGTGCCAGATACACTTGATGCGCAAATTGTGACAGATGCACAAACAGCGCTTGAGACAGGTGGTAAGATGCAATTATCTTACAATATCGAAAATACGCAACGTGCTATCGGAACACGCTTATCATCGCATATTGTCCGCCGCTTTGGCATGACAGGTCTGCCTGAAGGGCAAGTGAATGTTAGGTTGCGTGGCCCTGCTGGCCAGTCACTTGGTGCTTTTGCGGTTCAAGGTCTGCGTTTGGATATTATCGGTGATGCCAATGATTATGTGGGCAAGGGTCTCTCTGGTGGCATGATTACCGTACGCCCATCAGTCGGCGCAAATTTTGTCGCTTCGCAAAATACCATCATTGGGAATACCGTGCTTTATGGCGCCACATCAGGCACATTACTTGCCGCTGGTCAGGCAGGTGAACGTCTTTGTGTCCGTAACTCTGGGGCAACAGCCATTGTTGAGGGGTGTGGCTCAAACGGATGTGAATATATGACAGGTGGTGAGGTTGTCATCCTAGGTGAGGTTGGCTCTAACTTTGGCGCTGGCATGACAGGGGGTATGGGCTTTATCTATGATGAAGCTGGCACCTTTATGGATAAGGCTAATCAGGAAACCTTGCATATCACACGTATCTCAACTGATTATTGGGCAGATCACCTCAAAGCGTTGGTAGAATTACACGCAAATGAAACTGAATCTGCCTCAGCGAAAGCGTTGTTGAATGTATGGAATAAGGCCGTTGGGCATTTCTGGCATGTTGTGCCAAAAGAAATCCTATCGAAATTGCCGCACGCGCTTGATGAGTCAGATGAGATGAGGAATGCCGGTTAAGGGCGCATTGCCCTCTGGGGTTGTGATACGCCCAGAGACAGCAGAGGATAAAGCAGCGATTGACCATGTCATCGCCGCTGCCTTTGGTGATGGCCGCTTTATGCGCTCAGTGCGTCATTTGCGCCGTGCCTCGCATGAAGCGTCATTGTCATTTGTCGTGACTTTGCAGGATAAGGTCATTGGCTCTATCCGCTATTGGCCAATCTTGGTGGGCGGTAGGACACAGCTATTGCTTGGGCCTCTTGCGGTGTTGCCCGAACATAGTGGGAAAGGCTTTGGCAAGGCGCTTGTCGCACATTCCCTTAGCGTTGCAGAAACCACATCATATGACTTCATTTTAATTTCAGGCGAGCCAGATTATTACCCGCGCTTTGGGTTTGAGCCAGCGAGCCAAGAGTTGTTCTTATGGCCTGGATTTATTGAACCAGAAAGATTGCAGATTAAATGGCTGTCTGAAGATGCCAAGACAAAGGCGCCTGCTGCGGCACAGGCCATCTTGCCAATGTTGTAAAAATAGGTGTAATTTGACGAGTCATTGTAATTGAACGTCAATTTTCTTCTCACTTTTGTGTTGTGTCATGCCGATTTTATACCATTATCCCCTTGCCCCAACATCACGCTTTATCCGTCTTGTTCTCAATGAATATAAGAGTGATGCAGAGTTGCGCGCGCTTGTACCATGGGAGCGTCATGAAGCTTTGTTGCGCATTAATCCTGCTGGTGAACTGCCTGTGCTTGATGATGCAGCTCAGGGGGTTTATTGCGGTGCGCGTGTCATAAGTGAATGGGTAGAAGAGACGCAAACAGCGCCATTTTTGATGACAGGAACAGCTGAAGATCGCGCTGAGATAAGGCGCTTGATTGACTGGTTTGATGGCAAATTCACAAAGGAAGTTGGCGGCCCCTTATTCCAAGAACGTATTGCAAAACGCTTTCTGCGTGGCCAAGCTGTGTCATCAGATGTTATCCGCACCGCTATCGCAAATGCGCATATTCATTTTGGCTATTTTGACTGGCTTCTTGGCCGTCATGACTGGCTTGCCGGTGACCGTTTGACCTTGGCTGATCTCAATGGGGCGGCACATTTATCAATGCTTGATTATTTCGGTGATGTTGATTGGCAGAAATATCCTGACCTTAAGACATGGTATATGAAGATGAAATCACGCCCCTCTTTTCGCCCGCTTTTGGCAGATAGGCTTGTCGGGATGCCGCCTGCCAAAGATTATGCAGAGCTTGATTTCTAAAATCTCTATGATGGGTCTGCAAGCAGGCTTTCAAGGCTGTGAATAATCATCGCAATTTCTTCATCAGACGAAAAACGATGGCCTGAGGCTTTGACCAAATTTATGTGAACATTATCTGATGAGACAATTTCTGCAATGGCACAAGCGGTCTGCCATGGCACCTCATGATCTGCCATGCCTTGATGCAAGATAATAGAGCAGGTGATCTCCAAGGGTTTGTCAAGAAGCAGATTATCTCTACCATCTGTTATCAGCGTGTAGGGATAGATAACATCCTCATCCGCATAAGGGTTTGGCAGAGCTATCTGCCCTGTCTGCGCCATCTCCTCTTGCTGATCAGCGCTCAGATTTTGCCAAATTAATGTTTCAGTGAAATCAGGTGCGGCGGCAATGCCTATCAGGCCAGCCATTTTATGCGGGTTTGCTTTGGCAAGGTTGAGCATAATCCACCCGCCAAGTGATGAGCCAACCAAAATCACCTTATCATCTGCAAGCTTTTCCAAAATATCAGTCGCGTCTTTTGTCCAAGAGCTGATGGTGCCATCAAGAAACGCACCTGAGCTAAGCCCATGGCCTGTATAATCAAAACGCAAAAAAGCGCGCCCTGCCTTGAGGCAATAATCTGCTAATGCTTGTGCTTTGGAGCCAAACATATCTGAGCCGTGACCGCTTAGAAACACAATGAGCGGCCCTGTGCCCTGATGAAGCTGATAGGCTAATCTTCTGCCATCATCAAAAGTGAGATATTTTGTTTCCATCATGGCTAAGCCTTTGTGCATTAGGTTAATGAGTGCTATAATCGCGCCACTTGTTATTCATGTTATTATTCATGCCCTTTTTTGGTTCCCAATCAATGTCAAAATTCAGCTTCTCAAAATCTATTTCATCTGCCGCAGATGAAATGCGCCAACCGGTTGTTGCTCAAGTCCTGCCAGAATTGCATTTGGGCGGGGTGGAGCGTGGCACGGTTGAAGTCGCAAAGGCTGTTATTGCGGCAGGTGGCAAGGCTGTGGTGATAAGCAATGGTGGTCAGTTAGAAGTGCAATTGCAACGCATTGGCGCAACGCATGTAAAATTACCTGTCCATTCAAAAAACCCGTTGAAATGGGGCGGGATTCGTCGTGATGTCAAAAAAGCATTGATGGAGCATGGGGCTGATATTGTCCATGTGCGCTCTCGTGCGCCGGCATGGATAGCCCTGCCTGCCGCTAAAGCGCTTGGGCTTGCTACCATATCGACGATTCATGGGAAATTTGGCACCACAAGCTTTTTCAAACGCCGCTATAATGCAAAATTGCTAAGTGCTGATCATGTGATTGCTATTTCACATTTTATCAAATCACAGATTGAAACCCATTTCCGCAAATATGATGTGACAGACAAATTAACGGTCATTCATCGTGGCGTTGATGATGGTTATTTTGATGCAAGCGCAGTCAAACAAGGGCGCACGATCAATGAGGCTGTGCGCCTTGCTCTGCCAGATGATAAGCCTGTTGTGATGATGCCAGCACGCCCAACAGCGTGGAAAGGGCATGAAATATTGCTTCGTGCGGTTGCCAAAATGCCTGAGCGTGATTTCACCCTTGTTTTGCTTGGTATTGTGGGCGCACAGGATAAATTTTATCAGCATATTGAAGGTCTTGTGCGTCAATTGGGTCTTGAATCAATGGTGCGACTTGCTGCGGCATCAAAAGATATGCCTGCGGCCATGATGCTTGCTGATGTGGTGGTTATGCCATCGATTGAACCAGAACCCTTTGGGCGTGTTGCGATTGAGGCACAAGCTATGGGACGGCCAGTTGTGGCATTTGATCATGGCGGCGCGTGCGAATCTATCACTGATGGGGAAACAGGCTATTTAGCGACGCCGCAAGATGCCAAGAATTTAGGTGAGAAGATTGCCCAAGCGCTTGCCCTTGGGCCACGTCAGCGCAAAAAATTTGCCGCCACTGCACGAAACCATATTGAGGCGTCATTTACGGTCGATACCATGTGCGCCCAAACAATCGCACTCTATGATGCGTGCTTGAAGAAAAACTAACCCTGACTTGTGTTATGCGCCTAATTTTTATAGATTACGGGCCATATAAGATACGGGTTCTCGCTCTAACAACGGAATTACAACAATAATGCCAGCAATTTCACTGCCTGATGGCTCAGTAAAAGAATTTGAAAATGCCGTAACACCTTATGAGGTTGCAGCCTCAATTGGTGCAGGTCTTGCAAAGGCGGCTATGGGCGCTTTTGTAGATGATGGTGCGTGGGATTTAACACGTCCGATTGAAACAGATGCCGCACTTCGTCTCGTCACAAATCGCGATGAAGAAGCCCTAGAGCTGGTTCGTCATGATTGTGCGCATATTATGGCTGAGGCCGTGTTGGAACTTTTCCCAGAAACACAAGTGACAATTGGCCCTGCGATTGAAAATGGCTTCTATTATGATTTCTTCCGGAAAGAGTCATTTACGCCAGAAGACCTTGAAGCCATTGAAAAGCGTATGCATGAGATTGTTGACCGTGATGAAGAGATCATCCGCGGTACTTGGACAAGAGATGAAGCTGTCGCCTTTTATAAAGAGCGCAACGAGCCCTTTAAGGTTGAGCTTGTCGAGGCTATCCCACAGGGCGAGACTGTCAGCCATTACACACAAGGTGCCTTTATCGATTTATGCCGCGGCCCTCACTTGCCATCAACTGGCAGAGCCGGTCATGCCTTTAAATTGATGAAAGTCGCTGGCGCTTATTGGCGTGGTGATTCGAATAACCCCATGTTACAGCGCATCTATGGCACAGCATGGCTGACAGAAAAAGACCTTGCGGCGCATTTGCATATGCTTGAAGAAGCTGAAAAGCGTGATCACAGAAAGCTTGGCCGCGCGCTTGATTTCTTCCATATGCAAGAAGAAGCGACAGGGTCTGTGTTCTGGCATCCGCGCGGGTGGGTGTTATATCGTGAGATTGAACAATATATGCGCCGCCGTCTTGATGCGGCAGGCTATCATGAGGTGAAAACACCACAATTGATTGACCGCTCTTTGTGGGAAGCCTCAGGGCATTGGGATAAATTTGGTGAGAATATGTTCACTGCCCATTCCGAAGATGACCGCACTTTGGCTCTAAAGCCCATGAATTGCCCGGGTCATGTGCAAATTTATCGCCAAGGTGTGAAATCCTATCGTGACCTGCCAATGCGTATGGCGGAATTTGGCAGCTGTCATCGTAATGAGCCATCTGGTGCCTTGCATGGTATTATGCGTGTGCGTGCCTTTACCCAAGATGATGCCCATATTTTCTGTACCGAAGATCAAATCACATCAGAATCAGTGGCCTTTTGTAGCTTGCTTCAAGATATCTATAAAGATTTCGGCTTTAGTGAAGTGCGGGTGAAATTCTCTGACCGCCCTGATGTACGTGCAGGCGAAGATGCTGTTTGGGATAAGGCAGAAGCCGCGCTGACAGATGCCACCAAGGCTGCTGGTCTTGAGACAAAATTAAACCCAGGTGAGGGGGCCTTTTATGGCCCGAAATTGGAATTTGTCCTAACAGATGCGATTGGCCGTGATTGGCAATGTGGTACCTTGCAGGTGGATTTTGTACTGCCAGAACGCCTTGATGCGGAATATGTCGGTGAAGATGGCAATCGTCATCGCCCTGTGATGCTGCACCGTGCGATTTTGGGCTCTATGGAGCGTTGGATCGGCATTTTGATTGAGCAATATTCTGGCCGCATGCCCTTATGGCTATCGCCTGTTCAGATTGTTGTTGCCCCTATCACAGCGGCGGCAAATGACTATGCTGATGCGGTTGTGGAAGCAGCAAAAGATGCAGGTCTTCGTGTTGAAATTGACACAAGAAATGAAAAGATTGGCTATAAGATTAGAGAGCATAGCACTGGCAAAATTCCTGTTATCATCGCAGTTGGTGAGCGTGAGGCAGAGGCTGGCACAGTGGCTATTCGACGCCTTGGTTCGCAAGATCAGACGATTTTACCTTTGGCACAAGCTATCGCTGAGATTGCAGAAGAGGCTATTGCACCTGATTTGCGCAAAAACTAGCGCGTTTGCTTGAGTTTTGTCAAAATTAAGACTAAAGATAAAAACGCATGATGAAATACCACTAAGAGGGTATAAGACATTATGCGAGTTGAACTGATATATAGGAGAGTTTCATAGCACGTTCACGCCAAGATGCGATGCCAGCTAATTCTGGCCCGCGTATAAACGAAGCCATCAGGTCTGCCACTGTAAGATGTATCGATGCAGAAGGCGAGCAGTTGGGTGTCTTAAGTATTGATGAAGCGCTAGAAAAAGCCGCACAAGCTGGTCTTGATTTGGTTGAATTACAGCCAAATGCTGAGCCGCCTGTGTGTAAAATCCTTGATTATGGTAAGTTCAAATATCAAGCGCAAAAGCGTGCCAATGAAGCCCGCAAAAAGCAAAAAGTTATTGAAGTCAAAGAAATCAAGCTGCGCCCAAATATCGATGATCATGATTATCAGGTGAAAATGCGCGCCGTAAATAAATTCCTTGCCGCAGGTGATAAGGTGAAGGTAACGCTTCGTTTCCGCGGTCGTGAAATGGCCCATGTGGAGCTTGGCGCGCAATTGCTTGAACGTGTGCGTACTGAGATTGATGAGGTCGCAAAGGTTGAGGCGATGCCAAAGATGGAAGGTCGCCAGATGATTATGGTGATTGCACCACGTTAATCAGCTAGAAATATCTGCATTATCAGACAGCGCTTTTATCGTTTAAAAAGCGCTGTTTGTTTTAGGGACATGCTGATAATTGTTGCTTTTAGCGACCTTTGGCATTATACCAAGCAACACTAAAAAGATCACGGCTGGTACGGGCTATGTTACAAGGGCTGCCTGACTGGTCATATGATGGTTGAAATTCAACCAAAACCCTTAATTAAAGTGAGGATGAAATGCCCAAGATGAAGACCAAAAGTGGGGCGAAAAAACGCTTCCGCTTGACAGCAAATGGTAAAGTACGCGGTTCAGCTGCTTTCCTAAGCCACAATCTCCGTCGTCGTTCACAGAAAATGAAACGCCAAGCACGTGGTACAATGATTCTTTGTGCTGCTGATGCGCGTATCGTTAAACGTTTTCTGCCTTACGCCTAAAGGAGTTCTGATATGGCTAGAGTAAAAAGAGGCGTAACTTCACACGCACGTCACAATAAAGTTATCAAAGCAGCAAAAGGCTATTATGGCCGTCGTAAGAATACGATCCGCGTTGCAAAGCAGGCCGTCGATAAAGCACGCCAATATGCTTATCGTGACCGCCGCGTTCGCAAGCGTGAATTCCGCGCTTTGTGGATTCAGCGTATCAATGCTGCCGCACGTTTGCATGGCATGACATATTCATCATTGATGGGTGGTTTGAACAAAGCAGGTATCGCGGTTGACCGTAAGATGCTAAGCGACCTTGCTATCCATGATGCCAACGCATTTGCCGCCCTTGTAGAGCATTCACGCAAAGCGGCTTAACAGGCGATAAAAACTAATGATAAGATGGGGCCTGACGGGCCCCATCGGTTTTTGTGGCCTATTTTTTTAAACAAGAACATGACCTTAATAGTCATATGATAAGCAGATGATATAAGGGCCAGTTTCGAGGATATTATGCAATCACTTGATGCGTTACAATCAGAGTTGTTAGCCAAGATCGCGGCAGCAGATACAGAAGCAGCATTAGATGCTATCCGTATTGATGCCCTTGGCAAAAAAGGTGTTATCTCAGAGCAATTAAAATCGCTTGGTGCTATGCCAGCAGAAGAGCGTAAAAGCTTTGGGGCACAGGTTAATGCTGTCAAACAGCAGGTATCTGATGCGCTATCTGAAAAAGCGACAATTTTGGCACGCGCGGCATTAGATGCGAAATTAGCGTCTGAGGCCGTTGATGTGACATTACCCGTACCATCAGCATCACAAGGCCGCTTTCATCCGTTAAGCCGCACGATTGAAGAGATTACAGCTATCTTTGCCGATATGGGCTTTTCGGTTGCTGAAGGCCCTGATGTGGAATCTGATTATTATAATTTTACCGCGCTTAATATTCCGCCAGAACATCCAGCCCGCCAAGAGCATGATACCTTTTATCTAAAGGCAGATGAAACAGGGGCACGTCCTGTGCTTCGCACCCAAACGTCACCTGTTCAAATCAGAACAATGGAAGCCAATGAGCCGCCAATCCGTATCATTGCCCCTGGTCGCACATATCGTTCAGACCATGATGCCACCCATTCACCTATGTTCCATCAATGTGAAGGGCTTGTGATTGGCACAGATATTCATATGGGACATCTTAAGGGCTGTTTGATTGAATTTTGTAAGGCGTTTTTTGGCGTTGATGAATTGCCTGTGCGGTTCCGTCCAAGCTTTTTCCCTTTCACAGAACCATCTGCGGAGGTCGATATTGGCTGTAGCCGTAAAGATGGTGGCCTGAAAATTGGTGCCGGTGATGATTGGCTAGAGATTTTAGGCTCTGGCATGGTTCATCCAACTGTCTTGGCCAATTGTGGTTATGATCCTGAAAAAGTCCAAGGCTTTGCCTTTGGCATGGGGATTGAGCGTTTGGCGATGCTAAAATATGGCATCCCTGATTTGCGCACTTTCTATGAGACAGATTTGCGCTGGATGCGTCATTACGGCTTTATGGGGCATGATGTGCCTGCCCTTCACACAGGTATTGTGGGGTAATCAGATATGAAATTTACATGGAACTGGTTGCAAGACCATCTTGAGACATCACATTCTCTTGACGAAATTCTTGAAATTCTGCCGATGATTGGCCTTGAGGTTGAAGAGGTTGATAATCCAGCGATGCGTCTTGCCGCATTTACTGTGGCAGAAATCACAAGTGCTGAACGCCATCCGAATGCTGATAAATTGCAAGTCTGTCAGGTAAATACTGGAACAGAGACGATTCAGATTGTGTGTGGTGCGCCAAATGCACGACAGGGACTAAAGACAGTCTTGGCTGTGCCTGGCACGCATATTCCAGGCCTTGATATCACAATCAAAGAAGGTGAAATCCGCGGTGAGACCTCATGCGGTATGTTATGCTCTGCCTCTGAGCTTGGCATTTCAGAGGATCATGATGGTATTATGGAATTGCCAGCCGATGCTGTTGTCGGCACAGCTGCTGCACAGGCCGCAGGTATTGATGATATCATGATTGAAATTGCCATTACGCCAAATCGAGGTGATTGCCTTGGTGTGCGCGGCGTGGCACGTGACTTGGCCGCAGCTGGTTATGGCACGCTAAAGCCGCTTGATTTTTCCGATGAAGAAGGCAGTTTTGAGAGCACAATTAGCTGGGCTGTTGAAACAGATGATGCGGCCGCTTGCCCAATTGTCACAGGACGTATGTTCCGCGGCATTGAAAATAAGCCGTCACCTGCATGGATGCAGCAACGCCTCACAGCGATTGGCCAACGCCCGATTGATGTGCTTGTCGATATCACAAATTACGTGATGTTTGATATTGGCCGCCCCTTGCACGCCTATGATGCTGACAAGATTGCTGGCGACAGACTTGTTATTCGCAATGCGAAAGATGGTGAAAGCCTGACGGCATTGAATGAAAAAACCTATGATCTTGATAATGAGATGATCGTTATCTGTGATGAGAATGGCCCTGATGATATTGCCGGTGTGATGGGTGGTGACAGAACTGGCGTATCTGAGAGCACAACAAATATGTTCTTGGAAATTGCTATTTTCGACCCGATTGCTGTGGCGCTTACAGGGCGTAAATTAAACCTGAATTCAGATGCACGTTATCGTTTTGAACGTGGTCTTGATACAGACGGGCCAACAGCGTTTTCAGGCTATATCGCGCGTATGGTCAAACAGCTGACAGGTGCTGAGGCAAGTCATATCGTCACCGCTGGTGCAGGCGTGCCAACACAAGACCCTATTGCTTTTGCACCATCTGGTGTGAAAAGCCTGACAGGTGTTGATGTGCCTGAAGCACGCATGAAAGAGATTTTGGAAATCCTCGGCTTTGGCGTAGATACAACAGATGCCGCCTCATGGCAGGTAACACCGCCAAGCTGGCGTCCTGATATTCATGGCAAGGCAGATATCATTGAGGAAATTATCCGCATTCATGGCTATGAGCATTTGCCAATGCTCTCACTGCCACGAGATGAAATGATAGCAAAACCATCTGTGTCGAAATTGCAGCGCCGTACAAATTATCTGCGACGTGCACTTGTTGCTCGTGATTATGTTGAAGCTGTGACCTTCTCTTTTATGAAAGATGAAGATGCTGTCCTATTTGGTGGTGGTGATGAGGCATTGCGTTTGGCAAACCCTATTTCAGCTGATCTGAATATGATGCGTCCGACTATTTTGCCAAATCTCTTACAGGCTACAGGGCGCAATTTACGCCGTGGTTCAACAGATTTGTCTTTCTTTGAGATTGGCCCTGTCTTCCATGGTGTGCCAGCGGACCAGCAATTCCACATTTGTTGTGGTGTACGACAAGGTCGTGGGCGCGTGGCAGATTGGCGTCATAGCAATGAGATGGTCAGCGTCTATGATGCGAAGGCAGATTTGCTAAATGCTTTGAGTGCCATTGGTGTCTCTGTTGATAATTTGCAAATCACAAATGAAGCTCCTGATTATTATCATCCAGGCCGGTCTGGTGCCTTGATGCAAGGGCGTACAATCTTAGGCTATTTTGGTGAGATTCACCCTTCAATTGCGAAGCATTTTGATGTGAAGGGCGCTTGTGTTGGATTTGAGTTATTCTTCCAACGTGTCCCAACACCAAAAGATAAAGGCCCTGCAAAGCCATTATTGGCGTTGAATGCGCTGCAAGCACTAAGCCGCGATTTCGCCTTTGTTGTTGATAAAACCGTCACCGCTGATGCGCTGATGCGCGCTGTCAAAGCAGGCGGCAAGCCATTTGTCTCATCTGTAAATATCTTTGATGTTTATGAAGGCGATAAGATGGAAGACGGCAAAAAGTCAGTGGCGATTACGGTGACGATCCAACCGCAAAAAGCGACCTTGGTTGATGCGGAAATCGTTCAGATTAGTGATAAAATCATTGCCTCTGTTGCCAAAAATTGTGGTGGTGTTATCAGAGGCTGATAACGCACAGCTCACAAAATAAAAACCCCCGATACTATTGCTAGTCGGGGGTTTTTTTATGTCTTGTGACAAAGCTAAAGGCGGTTTATCGCAGAAATCACAGCCTTAATAGGGGCAAGGGTGATGGATGTATCAATGCCAGCCCCAAAGACAGAGCGTCCGCTCTCATCAGGTGTTTGCAATTCCACATAAGCTGCCGCTTCTGCTTGTGATGATGATGAGCGTGTATTTTGCCCAAAATCAGCAAGCTTGAATGTGAGGCCAAAAGTCTCTCTCATGGCACTGACAAAGGCAGAAATAGGGCCATTGCCACTATGTGTGATATGATGGTCTGTGCCATCACAACTCACAACAGCTTCAATACGTGTTTGTTCGGCATTTCTGGCAACCGGCTGTGATTCAAATGAACGTAGTACAAAGCGGCCAGTTGCATTTAAATAGGTTGCGGCAAAGATGTCCCAAATCTTATCAGATGTGATTTCAATGCCTTCACCATCTGCTGCTTTTTGGATATAGCCAGAAAATTCCACCTCCATTGCACGCGGCAGGCGCACATGATGGTCAACCTCAAGCAAATAAGCTGCCCCTGCTTTGCCAGATTGTGAATTAACGCGGATAATCGCCTCATAAGAGCGGCCAATATCAGACGGGTCAATCGGCAGATAAGGCACTTCCCAATGTTCATCATTTGCCTTTGATAGAGCGTCAATCCCTTTGCGAATCGCATCTTGGTGTGATCCAGAAAAGGCTGTATGCACAAGCTGTCCTGCATAGGGGTGTCTTTGGTGAATAGGCAATTGATTACAAAATTCAGCTGTCTCAACAAGCTTGTTAATATCTGAGAAATCAAGCTGTGGGTCGAGGCCTTGGGTAAACATATTCAAGCCCAATGTGACAATATCCACATTGCCTGTACGCTCACCATTGCCAAATAAGGTGCCTTCCACACGGTCAGCACCAGCCATGAGGCCAAGTTCGGTTGCCGCAATGCCTGTGCCTCTATCATTATGCGGATGAAGCGATAGGATAATGCTGTCACGGCGCGTAAAGTGGCGGTGCATCCATTCAATTTGGTCAGCATAGATATTTGGGCTTGCCATCTCAACAGTGGCTGGCAAATTGATGATCGTCTTATTCTCAGGCGTTGGCTGCCAGACATCAAGCACGCTCTCGCATACCTCAAGCGCATAATCCAATTCTGTGCCAGTAAAGCTTTCAGGTGAATATTGTAGGCGCAAATCCGTATCAGATGATAATTTGCTCAAACGGTCAGCGACCATTTTTGCCCCATCAATCGCAATTTGCTTTACACCTGCTTGGTCTGTTTTAAATACCACGCGGCGTTGCAAGGTTGAGGTTGAATTATATAAATGCAAAATCGCATTTTTTGCCCCTTGCAAGCTTTCAATTGTGCGATCAATCAAATGTTCACGGGCTTGTGTCAGCACTTGGACTGTCACATCATCAGGGATATGACCTCCATCAATTAATTCGCGCAGGAAGTTAAAATCAGTCTCAGAGGCAGAGGGGAAGCCTACCTCAATCTCTTTGAAGCCCATTTCAACAAGCACTTTGAACATACGCATTTTGCGCAAAGAATCCATAGGCTCGATGAGCGCCTGATTACCATCACGCAGGTCAACAGAACACCAAATAGGTGCTGTTGAAATTGTGTTGGAAGGCCATTGACGGTCGTCTAGGGCGACGGCCGCATATGGCTGGTATTTTTCATGACGCGCTAAAGGCATTTTTTTCACCATTATGGTTAAGTATCTTTTGCCGCTATGATATCAAAAGCGGTGCTAAACTTCTAGTATCTTTGCAATTGCTGTAAAGATGGCAGGGAAATGAGCGGCGTCTCATATTTTGCCCCAACTCTGGCCCGATCTCTATATAGTCATCCTAACTGGCAAAGGGTGCGGCAATTGGCCAATT
>WTHV01000100.1:32786-35222 GCA_011525265.1 Alphaproteobacteria bacterium
GCCCGATCTCTATATAGTCATCCTAACTGGCAAAGGGTGCGGCAATTGGCCAATTTTTTGACCATCATCGCTCTTTTCAATGGCACGCAAACAGGGTAAAAGAATGCCATGACAGATTTAAAACATATTAGAAATTTTTCTATCGTTGCCCATATTGATCACGGGAAATCAACTATCGCTGATAGGCTGATTAGCTATTGTGGTGGCCTGAGTGATCGCGAAATGTCTGAACAAGTGCTTGATAATATGGATATTGAGCGTGAACGCGGCATTACGATCAAAGCCCAGACAGTGCGCTTGAATTATAAGGCACAAGATGGCGAGACCTATGTTTTGAATTTGATGGATACACCAGGCCATGTTGATTTTGGCTATGAGGTATCGCGATCCTTATCTGCTTGTGAGGGATCATTGCTTGTTGTTGATGCGTCCCAAGGGGTTGAGGCACAAACATTGGCAAATGTCTATCAAGCGATTGATGCCGATCATGAGCTTGTCACTGTACTGAATAAGATGGATTTGCCTGCTGCTGAACCAGAGCGCGTCAAAGCCCAAATTGAAGATGTCATTGGCCTTGATGCGAGTGATGCGATTGCCGTATCTGCTAAGACAGGCATGGGAATTCCTGACGTGCTTGAAGCGGTGGTAAAAGAACTACCATCTCCAGCTGGTAATGCGGATGCTCCGCTAAAAGCCTTACTGGTTGATAGCTGGTATGATCCCTATCTTGGCGTGATGACGCTTGTGCGTGTCAAAGACGGGATGCTGAAAAAAGGTATGAAAATTCGCATGATGGCCTCTGGGGCATCGCACGTTATCGAACGTGTTGGTGTCTTTGGTCCTAAGCCTGAGATGGTTGAGGCGCTTGGCCCTGGCGAGGTTGGCTTTATTAATGCGGGCGTGAAAACCGTATCTGATGCCAAGGTGGGAGATACCATCACCGATGAGCGCAAGCCATGCCAAGAGGCACTGCCGGGCTTTAAGCCATCTGTGCCTGTGGTCTTTTGTGGAATGTTCCCAATTGATACAGCAGAATTCACTGCCCTTCGTGAGGCATTAGAAAAGCTGTCCTTAAATGATAGCTCTTTCTCATTTGAGGCTGAAACATCTGCCGCACTTGGGTTTGGCTTCCGTTGCGGCTTTTTAGGATTGCTTCATATGGAAGTTATCCGCGAACGCTTAGCACGTGAATTTAATCTTGAGCTTATCTCAACAGCGCCTTCTGTGGTCTATCATCTGAATATGACAGATGGGTCTGTTTTGGAAATGCATAATCCTGCTGATATGCCAGAGGTGACACGCATCAATAATATTGAAGAGCCATGGATTAAGGCCACTATTATGACGCCTGATGAATATCTTGGCTCTGTTTTGACCTTATGTACCGAGCGACGCGGTGAGCAAATCGATCTTACCTATGCAGGTAGCCGCGCGATGGTTGTCTATCGCTTGCCGCTCAATGAGGTGGTCTTTGATTTCTATGATCGCCTGAAATCAGTCACCAAGGGCTATGCCTCATTTGATTATCAAATGGATTGCTATAGCGAAGGCGATTTGGTGAAGGTCTCTATTTTGGTAAATGGGGATCCAGTTGATGCCCTATCTATGATTGTTCATAAAGAGCAATCTGAATCACGTGGCCGTGCGATTTGTACAAGGCTGAAAGATTTGGTACCACGCCAGCAATTTAAAATTGCCCTGCAAGCCGCTATTGGTGGCAAGGTGATTGCACGTGAGACTATCTCGGCTCTGCGCAAAGATGTGACAGCGAAATGTTATGGCGGTGATGTGAGCCGTAAACGCAAATTGCTTGAAAAGCAAAAAGAAGGCAAAAAGCGGATGCGCCAATTTGGCAAGGTGGATATCCCGCAAGATGCGTTTTTCAAAGCCCTTCAGATGGGTGATAATTAGCCCGATATTTCTTGATGAAACAGAAAGGTCGCTTTTGTTAGCGGCCTTCTTTTTTGAGGTGGCGAACTGATTTGCGACTTCTTTTGGTCACCGTGCTTGAAATCAGTAAGATGATGACACCCAAAAGCCCAAGCACAAGACCAGCAGGCCAATTCAGCAAGGTCGCAATAAAAGGATGCCAGATAAAGGTATCACAGCCCAAGAAAGGCATCAGGCCGCACGGGTCAATATAGCGGTCAACCACTGCCTCAGTTAGTTGCAGGGATCCAGGTGATGCCTCATACCATACTTGTCCCAAAAGACGGGCCGCCTCATCATTGGCACGCACATCACCCCAGAATAACCATAGGGCCGAGAGCGTTAACAGAGCGCCTAATAATTGGAAAAATCTCGTAATCATGCCCAAACGATCATCGAATTTACCAAAAATGGCAAGAGTAAAACATGATTATTTTACAATTTTTATAGATGAAATCTGGCTTTTAGCTCTGAGCTTGGCCTGTCTCTTATACACATCTGACGCTG
>WTHV01000261.1 GCA_011525265.1 Alphaproteobacteria bacterium
GCAAATATGTTGATACAACGCGCTCTAACTTTGACCGCACAATGGATATTTCTGTCTATTCCTTCACAGCGATTGCGGCACGTGCTGCCAAATTAATGGCTGATGGTGGCTCAATGCTAACATTGACCTATTACGGGGCTGAGCGTGTGATGCCACATTATAATGTGATGGGTGTTGCCAAAGCAGCGCTTGAAGCATCTGTGCGGTATTTGGCAGTTGACCTTGGCGGCCAGAATATCCGCGTGAACGGCCTATCAGCTGGCCCAATGAAGACTTTGGCTGCCTCTGGCATTGGTGATTTCCGCTATATTTTGAAATGGAACGAATATAACTCACCATTAAAGCGTAACGTTACTTTAGAAGATGTTGGCGGTGCGGGTGTTTATTTGCTGTCTGATTTGTCATCAGGTGTCTCAGGGGAAACGCATCATGTTGATTGCGGCTATCACGTGGTTGGCATGAAGGCTGTCGATGCCCCTGATATCTCTGTGGTCTAATAGACCTATTTGCTTTTTTCTTTATCACGGATAGGGCTAGTACCCGCTTATGTCAGATAATAGTTTTGGTACATTATTTTCATTTACAAGCTTTGGTGAAAGCCATGGCAAAGCTATTGGCTGCATTGTTGATAATGTACCGCCAAATCTGCCACTGACAGAGGCTGATATCCAACCCTATCTTGATAGGCGTAAACCAGGCCAGTCACGGTTCGTCACACAAAGACAAGAAGCTGATAAGGTAGAGATTCTATCTGGTACTTTTGAGGGCAAGACAACAGGCACGCCGATTAGCCTGCTTATCTGGAATACAGATCAACGCTCAAAAGATTATGGCGAGATTGCCCAGCAATTCCGCCCCGGCCATGCGGATTATACCTATCAGGCGAAATATGGGATTAGAGATTATCGAGGCGGCGGCAGATCATCAGCAAGAGAAACAGCTGTGCGTGTTGCCGCAGGTGCCATCGCTGATATTGCTTTGAAACATTTCCTTGGCTCATCCTATGCGGTCTATGGCTCTGTTGTGCAAATCGGCCCTCATAAAATCGACAAATCAGCCTTTGATAGAGCCACCATTGACGATAACCCGTTTTTTTGCGGCGATCCTCATGCGGCCAAATCTTGGGAGGCCTATTTAGATGAGGTGCGCAAATCAGGCTCATCTGCGGGTGCCATCTTAGAGATTGTTGCAGAAGGTATCCCTGCCGGCTTAGGCCAGCCACTTTATGGCAAGCTTGATGCAGAAATAGCCTCTGCCATGATGTCTATTAATGCTGTAAAAGGCGTTGAGATAGGCTCTGGCTTTGATCTATCAGCGATTGATGGGCGCGAGGCAGGTGATGAGATGCGAGGCAGCCCAGACGGCCCTACTTTCACATCAAATCATGCTGGCGGTATTTTAGGCGGCATTTCATCTGGACAGCCTGTTGTGGCACGTGTTGCGATTAAACCAACTTCTTCGATTTTAACGCCGCGCAAATCACTTGATGTTGCCGGAAATGAAGTTGATGTTGTCACCAAAGGGCGTCATGACCCGTGTGTTGGCATTAGAGGCGTGCCTGTGGCAGAAGCGATGATGCAGATTGTGTTGCTTGACCAATTAATGCGCCATCACGCCCAAACAGGGCTTGGCAGCTTTAACGCTTAATCGCCCCAATCAGATATTCGACATTTCCATCTGGCCCTGTAATGGGGCTGGTTGTTGTGCCTAGCACATCCCAATCAGCGTCACGAAGAAAGGCTGTGATATCATCAACAGCTTGCTGGCGTAATGCGGCATTTTTCACAATCCCGCCCTTATCAAGACCATCCCGGCCAACCTCAAATTGCGGCTTGATGAGCGCGATCAGCCCTGCCCCACTTTGCGCCAATAGCATTGCGGGTGGCAAAGCTAATGTCAAAGATATGAAAGAGACATCACTGACGATCACCTCAAATGGCTCTGGCACCTCATTTCTACTGAGACTACGGGCATTTGTTTTTTCTAATGAGGTTACACGCGGGCTTTTGGCAATTTTATCTGATAATTGCCCATGACCAACATCAACGGCAAAAATATGTTTTGCGCCTTTGGCAAGTAAGACTTGGGTAAAGCCGCCAGTGCTTGCGCCTAAATCAACACAAACCTTATCTTGAACAGAAATCTGCGGAAAGGCCTCTAGCCCGCCAAGCAATTTCAATGCCCCTCGACTAACCCAATTCTGTAAGGGGCTATCAATCGTAATTTGTGCAGATGGTTTGAGTGTTTGGCTTGCTTTTTTAACGATTACGCCATCTGCTGTGACAGCGCCTGTCTCAATCAGCTCTTTTGCTTTTTGCCGGCTTTGTGCCAAGTGCTTTTCAACAAGCAACATATCTGCACGCATCTTAAAACGAACTCACATCATCATTCTTGCAAGACAAACATCAAAGGGTGCAAGAACCCCTTTTATAGCGCTAAAATAGGCAGGCTTTTATTCTTGAGATTTCTTTTTCGGCGTCTTAATCGCGACCATCTCTTCGATATGTGTGACAAGCGCTGGCGCATCAATCCCTGCCTTAGCAAGCTGACCTGGCCGACTATCATGATCAATATAAGCATCAGCAATTGGCGCAACACGAATAGCGCAATCAGATGATAGCAAGCCAGCATTGGCAAGATATTGCAGCACATGAGCTGAGAAACCGCCAGGGCTTCCCTCTTCAACGATAAGTAAGGCACGGTGATTTTGCACAAGTTTGGCAATCATATCCTTGTCAAAAGGCTTGGCAAAACGGGCATCTGCTAGGGTGACTGAAACCCCCTTTGCACTTAGCTGTGTGGCCGCCTTTTGTGCTTCATCTAAAATCGTGCCAAGAGATAAGATAGCGACATCACTACCATCTTGCACAATCCGTCCCTTACCTATAGCAAGTGCGCGCGCTTCATCAGGCAGCAAGACGCCTTGCCCCTCACCACGTGGGAAGCGTAATGCTGAAGGGCCATCCTCATAATGGGCAGCTGTTTCCATCATATGAACCAATTCCGCCTCATCAGACGGGCACATGATCATCATATTTGGCAAGCATGACAAAAAGGCCAAATCAAATACTCCGCCATGAGTTGCCCCATCTGCGCCAACAAGCCCTGCCCTATCAATCACAAAGCGCACTGGTAGATTTTGAATCGCCACATCATGAACAAGCTGATCATAGCCACGTTGCAAGAAGGTTGAATAAATCGCTACAAATGGCTTTAGCCCCTCTGTCGCAAGACCAGCGGCAAAGGTCACAGCATGCTGTTCTGCTATCCCCACATCAAACGATTTGCGCGGATGAGCCTTTTGAAATTTATCAATGCCTGTGCCAGATGGCATAGCGGCGGTGATCGCCACAATCTTGTCATCAGCATCAGCTTTTTTAATTAATTCTTGGGCAAAAACAGATGTGTAATTTGGCACATTACTCGCAGGCTTAATCTGCTCACCCGTGATAACATCGAATTTTGGCACAGCATGATATTTTTCATGATTTGGGCCAGAGAACGGATGCCCCTTGCCCTTTTCTGTTACCACATGAACCAATATAGGCCCTGTGACTTCACCATCACGCAAATTCTTTAAGACAGGCAATAATTGCGACATATCATGCCCATCAACAGGGCCAATATGGAAAAACCCTAATTGTGAGAAGAGGCTTTGCGCGCCAACAATCTCTTTTGCCAAGGAATGGGCACGGCGGGCGGTTTGTTCAATCTCAGATGGAAAGCGGCTTGCGACCTCTTTCATTATCCCTCTGATAGACTGATACGGCTTTGATGTGATCAAATTCGATAGATAAGAGGAGAGCGCGCCCACAGGCTGTGCGATTGACATATCATTATCGTTCAATATCACAATCAAGTTCGAATTATCCGCCCCCGCATTATTCATGGCCTCATAAGCCATGCCAGCAGACATTGCCCCATCGCCAATCACAGCGATGACATGATTATTGCGGCGCAATAAATCACGCCCCACCGCCATACCATAGCCAGCCGAAATAGAGGTTGATGAATGCCCTGCACCAAAGGGATCAAATTCTGATTCTGAGCGTTTTGTAAAACCTGATAGGCCATCTGTTTGGCGCAATGTATTTATTCTATCACGCCGGCCTGTTAGGATTTTATGAGGATAGGCCTGATGCCCCACATCCCAAATCACACGGTCTTCTGGTGTGTTAAATACATGGTGAAGCGCGACTGTTAATTCCACCACACCAAGACCCGCACCAAGATGCCCCCCTGTTTGAGACACAGCTGAAATCATCTCATCACGTACCTCGCCAGCAAGTGCCTGTAATTGGCTCTCTGGCAGTGCGCGCAGCACATCTAGTGATGTGATTTTATCAAGAAGTGGGGTCTTATGATGTGCCAAAAGTCTTATGTCCCTTCCCTAGCCTATTTCTCTATACGATAGAACTAGTATGAACGGTTTATAACAAATTGCGCTATATTTTGAAGTGGTTTTGCATCATCCCCATAACAAGCAATATGCGCGCACCCCTCATCAACCAAATCAGCCGCATAGCGACGCGCACCCTCAAGGCCGTAAAAATCAACAAAGCTGGCTTTCCCTTGTTCCTTATCACGCCCAACAGGCTTACCCATCTCTTGCGCATCTGCTGTCACATCAAGCACATCATCTGCCACCTGAAAGGCCAAACCCAAGGGGGCGGCAAAAGCACGCAAATTGGCAACAAGCCCCGCATCAGCAGGCATCTCATCTGTACCAGTAGAAAGCGCGCCCATCACTGTGGCAGCGACAATCAAAGCCCCTGTTTTCATCGCCTGCATCTCTTCTGTTTGCGAGGCATCAAAGGCCTTGCCAGAGGACGCGGCGGCATCAGCCTGTAAATCAAGCATTTGCCCCCCTGCCATGCCAGCGGCGGCAGAGCCAATTGCCAATTCTGAGACAAGATGCAAGGCGACTGATGGCGCGATGGAACAGGCAGGTGAAGAGAGTAAGACAAATGCCTCAGATTGCAGCGCATCCCCTGCCAGAATAGCTGTCGCCTCATCAAATTTGATATGTGTTGCAGGCTGACCGCGGCGCGTGGTGGCATCATCCATTGCAGGCAAATCATCATGAATTAAAGAATAAGCATGAACCATCTCAAGCGCAGAAGCTGCGGCTATTGCCCGTTCTATGGCGGCCTCATCTTGTGGTGCGGCTAGACGAGCCGCAGACAGGCATAAGGCTGAACGTACACGCTTTCCGCCATTGAGAGACGCATAGCGCATAGCAGAGACAAGCTGGCTTGCCGGACTTGTCATGGCATCAAAATAATCTGCCAGAAAATCTGTGATAAGCGCGCCATCATGAGCAATCTGTGTCACTAGCGCTTTGGTATCAGTCATTGGCGCTAGCTTGCAGGGTCAAATGGCTGTGAAGATTGTGGGGCATCTGATGTGGTAGGCACATCGATTTTTTCCACTTTCAAACGCGCTTCTTCAAGGCGCTTTTGGCAATGCGCTTTCAAGCTTGTGCCCTTCTCATAAGCGGCAATGGCCTCATCAAGAGAAATATCCCCGCGCTCAAGCACAGATACAATCTCCTCTAGCTGGCGCAAAGCGTCCTCAAAACTAAGATCGGCTGATTGTGATGGTGTGTCTGTCATAAGTAAAAAGCGCCCTAATCGCCATTAATCGTATTTGCAATTGCTTTGACCATATCTGAAATACGGCGTCTGACGTGAGATTGTTCAATAGAATAATAGCTTCTGACCAATTCCAAAGTCTCACGACGTGCCATTGGATCTTTGGCGTCATCAACAACCACATCAGCTGCGGCATTAGACGAAACCTTCCGCGGGCTCGCTTTCAGGGTGATATCTGACATATCCTCAAAGAAATAGCTGATTGGCACATCAATAATCTGTGAGATATCCCACAAGCGAGACGCGCTGACACGGTTTGCCCCTCTTTCATATTTTTGCACCTGCTGAAATGTAATATTCAGCGCATTGCCAAGTTGTTCTTGGGACATGCCAAGCAAAGTACGACGCAAGCGGATGCGTTTGCCAACATGGACATCAACGGCATTATTATTCGTTACACGAAAATTCTTATTAGTCTGTTTGTCAGCCATAAACCATCACTCTATTCAAAAAACGAACCCCACCTTAGGTTGAATACCTTATCAGATAAAATATGACAAGAAACATAAAGCATTATGCCTTCGTAAAAGACATCTTATCATGATGGGTAACAGCTCGCTAGCGTGAGGCTGAAACCTTATCCAAACCGCGCAAAAGCGCGGCCAACATACCTGTTTCAAAGGCAGAATGGCCTGCCTCATCAATCAAATGAAGCTGTGATTTAGGCCCCCATTTATCATGCAAGGCTTTCGCCGTAAATGGCGGGCAGATGACGTCATGGCGGCCATTTACAATAACAGCAGGCAAATGAGAGAGCCGATTCACGCTTTCGATAATATAGTTATCATTAATAAAACAGCGATGTTTGAAATAATGTGCCTCAATCAGCGAGATAGCAAGCGCCCCATCCCCTGAGCCACGTTGCTGTGAAATTAAGGTGGCACAGGAATTCTCATAAGACGCCCATGCTTTGGCGGCACTAAGCGCATCACCACTTGATAGGCTTGTCAGGCGTTTCAAGTAGGCATCAAGGATATTGTCTCTTTCTGCCTTTGGTAGAAATTCTACGAAATCCTTATGTGCTTCTGGGAAAAACCGTCCCATATCATATAGGAACCAATCTATCTCAGGCTGGCTGCCCAAAAAGATTCCACGCAAAACAAAGCCTGCAACATTTTCAGGATAGGCAATCCCATAGCATAGCGCCAATGTGGAGCCCCAACTGCCGCCAAAGAGAATGATTTTACCAAGGCCTAGGTGAACGCGCAAAGCCTCAATATCTTCAACCAAATCTTGTGTCGTATTCTCTTCGATGCAAGCATAGGGGGTCGAGCGACCACAGCCACGCTGATCCAGTAAGATAGCACGGTATTTTAGGGGATCAAACATACGGCGATGGGCTGGCGAACAGCCTGCCCCTGGCCCACCATGCAAGAACATCACAGCAACACCGTCTTCTACACCGCATTGCTCATAATAAAGCTTATGCCGCCCACGCGCTAAATAGCCTGTATCCCATGGCTGATTTGGGGCATGAAGGCGCGTTGTTTCTTCATAAGGATAGGGCATGGGTCTGTCTGACTTATTGCAGGAGTTTCACTTAATCTCAGTCTAAGAAAAATCAGCAACAAGTTCTAGTGGCTTATCATGCTTCTCTTCGAGCGACTTCTTCAGCTTTTTTAGTGCGCGATGTTCTAATTGTCTGACACGCTCTTTTGATACACCAAGCACATGACCAAGCTCTTCAAGCGTGGCACCATCTTCGGTGAGGCGACGCTTTAAGATAATCATACGCTCACGTGATGATAATTCCTGCAAAGCTTGATTAAGCCAATTCGATAGCACTTTTTCATCATGTAATTCTAGGACAACTTGTTCTGGTGATGGGCGCGCGCAGGCAAGAAAATCTTGCATCTCATGCTCACCATCAATCGCAACAGGCGCATTCAATGACGCATCAGGGCCAGACATACGCTGTTCCATTACCTCAACATCTTTGACATTTACGCCAATCGTCTCAGCAATTTTCTGACGACCTTCAAAAGATAGCGGGCCACCATCAGCCTCACCAATGCGCGCACGAACGCGGCGCAATTTAAAAAAGAGGGACTTATGAGCGGCTGTTGTACCTGTTCTGACAATCGACCAATTGCGCAAGATATAATCTTGGATAGAGGCTCTGATCCACCATGAGGCATAGGTTGAAAAACGCACGCCCTTATCAGGGTCAAAACGCTTTGCCGCCTGCATCAGGCCAATATTACCTTCTTGGATAAGGTCGCCATTTGGCAGACCATAATGCCGGTATTTGGCAGCCGCTGACACAACCAGACGAGCATAGGCCATAACCAAATCATGCATAGCTGAGGCATCATCATTATCACGCCATGCAACGGCGAGTTCAACCTCATGTTCACGCTCTAAAAGCGGTTGCTTCATCGCATTGCGAATATAGCGATTATCTGATTGACGGGTTTGCGCACCAGAGATGACAGCCATAGCATTAATCCTCCATAAGTACTTATTGATTGTACTTTTTTCGCGACTCTCTACGGCACAAAAAAACTGGCAGATCAGAATCTGCCAGTTAGCAATGGAATAATTCCATATTGTGGGATAGCGCTATTTGCTACGCGGCATCCATGATTTCTTCAAGCTTAACAGCTGCGGAATCCTTATCGATATCCTGGATAGCGGCATATTCACGTGCCAAGCGCTCTAGCGCTGCTTGATACATTTGGCGCTCTGAATAAGATTGCTCTGTGGCTGTGTCTTTTTTGCGCAAGTCTCTGACAACTTTTGCAATTTCCACAGGGTCGCCTGATTTAATCTTCGCTTCATAATCCTGCGCACGGCGTGACCACATTGTGCGTCTGACTTTAGCCTTTGTTTGCAATGTATCAATCGCATCATCCATTTGCTTTGATGATGATAATGTACGAAGACCAAGCGAAATCGCTTTTTCCATAGGCACACGCAATGTCATGCGGTCTTGCTCAAAGCGGATAACCAATAAGGTCATATCTGTGCCAGCAACTGTTTGTGTTTCTTTACCAAGAATGCGACCTACGCCATGGGTTGGATACACAACAAAATCGCCATCTTCATAAGAGAAGTCTGTTTTTTTAGCCATAAAAATCTCAAATCATCAGACGCATTTACACTAACCATGATAGCAATAAATCGTCTGTTATTAGGTGTTTGTTATAATTTTAAATGCTAGCTGGCTATGTTTTACCACACCCTCAACCATGCATCAGGCTCTGATTATAGCATAAAATCAGACCTTTATCAAATCAGGCGCCAATTTGGCACTGCGCGCATGATTATGCGCCTTGACCAGGCTTATCTGAGAAGTATTTTTCGAACTTGCCATCCTCATCCTGCTTGGCATCAGCATCCGGCATAGCGTCAGTTTTCTGACCAATATTTGGCCATTTCTCACTCATCTCAAGGTTTAATTTCAACCATGACTGCGCGCCAGGCTCAGAATCTGGCAGGATAGCTTCTGGTGGACATTCTGGCTCGCACACGCCGCAATCAATGCATTCATCAGGGTGAATCACAAGCATATTTTCGCCCTCATAGAAACAATCAACCGGGCATACTTCGACACAATCAGTGTATTTGCACATGATGCATTTATCGTTCACGATATAAGTCATGAAGGGGTCACCTTATTTTATCCAAGAAGTCTCACGCCTGTCATAGAGCAAATCACCCCATGGTTCAAGCCCGCAACAGATTAGGGCAAAAGGCCAATCGCTAGCCTGCTTGTTCAAGAAGGCGTTTTGCCGCTTTTGCCGCACGCCCTGAATCAACATCATCAACATACAACAAGCCAGCAAGACGGCGCATAAGTGAGGCTTCCATATGGTCAAGATGATCATCAGCTAGCACGACCATCCAGATTAATTCCATCATTGCCACACGTTCTTCATAATCAGTCATATCGCGCAAACGTTTGGCGAGGGAATGCATTTCGACACGCGCATCCGCCTCTTTAACAGCCTCATCAAACATAGCTTCAATATCATCTTCTGCAATATCGAAATGCGTCGCCATAATATGGGCAATGATATGACCTTCGTCATCTTCTAGGCCGCCATCATCTACATTTGCGGCTTCGACAAATAGCGCAATCATCGTGCGCGCTAATTCGGAGCGCTCATCAAGTGCGACATCTTTTAGCTGTGTTTCAGATGTCAGAACATCTTTTAAAAATCCAAACATATCTTGTCCTATTGAAGGGGTTAATCGTCATGATCAATGCTTTTTAAGGCATCATTGCGGCGGCGATCTCTTTTTGTTGGCCTGCCAGAGCCTGTATCTCTTGTCTCAAATTGCGGGATGGTAACCCGCTTATGTGATGTATCTTTTGGCTGTGGCGGGTCAAGGTCTTCATATAAGGATTGTGCCTCGCTTGCAGGGCCACGTCGGCTTGCAAGAGCAAGCACTTTGATTGTGCGGATGGTCTCACCTTGGGGGAAGACCAATACCATATCAGGCAAAACCGTGCGGTGGGGCTTAGATATACTCTCGCCATTTATGCGCAAACGGCCAGATGATACCATGCGGCTCGCAATGGCGCGGCTTTTAAAAAAGCGCGCATACCATAGCCATTTATCAATCCGAAGCTGTTCTTCCATCGGCGAGCGTATTACGCACCCTATTTCTTTAGTGCGGCTAGAACAGCAAATGGCGAATTAGGGTCTGCTTCTTTTGGCTTGGCATTGCCAAAGGATTTGCCACCCTTTGCACCAGACGGAGATTTGCCTGATTTGCCAGATTTATTTTGCGCTTTGCCGCGCGGTTTGCCCTTATCAGATGAGGGCTTTGTGCCGCGTTGACGGCGCAGGCGTTCAAACACAGGTACAGCTGGCTTTTCAGGATCTTCAGATGGCTCTTCAGAGACAATCCGACATCCTAAATCAAGGATCATAGCTTTCATCTCTTCACGGCTGACACCAGCAAGAGAGAGCATATCATCTGTCATTTTAAATTGGCCTTCACGCGCGGCCGCTCTGACAAGGGCAGAGACACGTTCGACCATATCAACACGCATCACCTTTGTACCAAGGCGGCGATAGCCTGATACAAGCCAATAATCATCAGCCACACCATCAATGGCATTGATAGAGACGCGCCCTTCTGGTGGGGGGCCATCCTCTGGGAAGATACCATTATAGACCGACCATAGGACGGCACGTAATTTGATTGTCGCAGGCTTAAGCATCTCTGCCATATAGATAGCCTCAACCCCCATGCGAATGCCAAGGCGTGCCAATTGTGGGCGGTCTGTTTGTGATAGCTCTTTGAGCTGGCCTGCTACAGTGGCTGTTGGCATTGTCCCAAAAGCTTCATAAAGCTGATAGGCTATGCCTTTTGCTGCACCAGATAGGGCAACAGGCGCTTCTTGTGCGGCCTCTTGCACAGC